>JAZBOI010000407.1:0-2028 GCA_036351095.1 Bacteroidales bacterium
AACTCAGATTGAGATACCGGTAATAAGGGAAATGAGGCAGGAAGAGATCCGGCAGAACCTGGGAAGGTTAAAATCGGGTGAGACTGAAGCAGACACTCTTATCGACAGGACCTACCCACTTTTCAAATTCGGTATGGCTGACTGGTCGGTAATTGCCAGTGAGCAGACTGACGAGAATGCCAGTGCACGCCTAAACCTGAGCCTTGGAGCAATGATAGCCGGAGGAGAGGCTACTGCCTCCATTAACTATGACAGCAGGCAAAAATTCACTGAAAGACAGCAATACTATCTATGGAGATATGTCAATAACGATAACAGGGTTCTCCGCCAGGTAAAGGCAGGAAAGATACAAACATATTCCCACTCAACCATTTACAATCCCGTCGTAGGAGTCCAGATAACCAATACACCAACAAAATTCAGGCGCTCCTTCGGGACCTATACCCTAAGTGATCAGACCGAGCCGGGCTGGATAGTTGAGCTCTATGTAAATAATGTACTTGTGGATTATGTTAAAGCCGATGCCTCCGGCTTTTTTACTTTCCAGGTGCCCCTTGTCTATGGCAACACCATGGTAAAACTTAAGTTTTACGGGCCCTGGGGTGAAGAACAAACACGTGAACAGAATATCAATATACCTTTTAATTTCCTTCCTGCGGGAATAATGGAATATACTGTCAGCGGGGGAATTGTAGAGGACGGCTCTGCCACTAAATTCGGCAGGGCCGACCTTAACTATGGCCTGTCAAAAAGACTAACAATGGGTGCCGGATTTGAGTACCTGTCCTCTGTTTCGTCAGGCCCACTTATGCCATATATTAATAGTTCGGTGAGAATAAGCAATAACCTGCTCCTTACAGGTGAATATATACACGGGGTTAAGGCAGGGGGCAAACTTAGCATGCGACTACCATCAAACCTGCAGTTAGATATTAAATATGATTACTATGATAAAGACCAGCAGGCAATAAGATATAACTACCGGCAGGAACGTAAGTTATCATTATCTATCCCCTTACGTATCAAAAATTTCTCATCCTATAACCGTATAGGTATTAAACAATTCGTTCTGCCCTTCTCAAAATATACCACTGGCGAATGGCTCTTTTCCGGATCATTCATGGGGATGAACGCTAACCTAACCACATATGGGATCTTCATTGATAAAACCGATCCTTATATATACAGTAACCTTTCACTGGCATTCAGACTACCGGGGCGACTTACAATTATTCCACAGGCACAGTACGGATTTACACGGAATGAAATCCTGACTGCCAAATTGAAAATCGAAAAACATCTTCTGGACCACGCATTCCTAAACCTTTCCTTTGAAAGAAACTTCAGGAACGATATGAACCTGGCTGAACTTGGGCTAAGGTATAATTTCTCCTTTGCACAAACCGGAGCTTCAGCAAGATATTCAAACGGGATAGGAAGCTTTGTCCAGTATGCAAGAGGCAGCATGATAAACGATGGGCCAAACAAATACCGGAGAACAGATAACAGGCCAAACGTGGGTAAAGGCGGTATAATAATAAGACCTTTCCTGGATTATAACAGCAATGGAGTGAGAGATCCTGGTGAAAACGGGGCCCCCGGATTAAACCTGCATTCATATGGGGGACACGTGCATAAATCTGAAAAAGACACCCTGATAGCAATCACAGGTCTGGAACCCTATACCTCATGCTATATAGAGCTTGATCCCAACAGTTTTTATAATATAGCATGGCGACTTCCCTATGAAAGCCTTAATGTAAAGGTTGATCCCAACATAATGAAGAGTATTGATATCCCCGTAACAGTTGTGGGTGAAGCTGCCGGATTTGTGAAGCTTGATGGACCGGAAGACATAAAAGGACTTGGACGCATAATAATCAGGTACCTGGATGAAAATAAGGAAGTCGTGGCTAGTGCTCTCACTGAGTATGACGGCTATTACAGCTATTTCGGGCTTAAACCCGGAAAATATTTCGTAATGCCCGATACGGCACAGCTTAATAATCTTGGCATGGTAAGCGAGCC
>JAZBOI010000408.1:0-22054 GCA_036351095.1 Bacteroidales bacterium
CTCCTGCCTGTTGAGCTCCTGACGGCAGACCTGTTGGTGCTCCTGCCTGTTGAGCTCCTGACGGCACTGCTGCTGGAGGAGGACCTGCTCGTGGCATTTCTTACAGAAGTGCTGGAGTTGCTCCTGCCTGTTGAACTTCTTACCGCGGTGTTGGCGCCTGTCCTGCCTGTTGCGTTTCTTACTGCTGTATTACCGGTAGTCCTGCCCGTTGTACTTCTTACAGCGGTGGTGTTTGTCCTGCCGGTTGTACTCCTTACAGTTGTGCTGCCTGTCCTGCCCGTGGCATTCCTTACCGCTGTATTATCAGTGGTTCTTCGCGTAGCAGTTCTCACAGCAGTGCTGCTGCCTGCCCGTCCCGTGGTGTTCCTCATGGCTGTATTGCCCGTGGTCCTGCCCGTTGTACTTCTTACAGCGGTGCTGCCTGCTGCCCTGCCTGCATCAGCCTCAACGCGCCTGCTATTTACATTCCTGTTGCTTGCAGGCCTGTCGTAGGAAGCATACTGTGTTGAGCCGTACCGGTTGTAATACCGGTCGTTGCCCAGGTATCTCTGGTAATGATGGCGGGGCCTGTAATGGTTATTACCATAATAGTAATGGTTGTTGTATATATGATAGTGGTTTCTTATCCTTACGCTATACCTTATCCTGGGGTATGACCAGTAATAATTCGGATAATAATCCATGTAATAAAAATCCGGGTACCATCCACCATAATAAACCCAGGGATCATAATACCCTGCATAATAATAAGGATAACCGTATGTCCATCCAAATCCAAAAGTTGTATTTCCGGCATATATACTCATACCCCATGTTGCCGGGCGGTAGGTATACCAGTAAGTCTCGGTATAAACCGGGGCATAAAATCCGAAAGATACGTATGAACTATGGAAGCGTTTTATCCTGGAGGCATAGTAGAAATCATGGCCTCTTACCGAAGTAGTGACCAGCACGCCGGGGCTCGTACCCGCGTGTCTGACCTCTGCAGGTAACTCCGCTGCATGCAGTGGAGCCGTTACCGCTAACAAACCTGCTGTTAATCCGATTAAATATTTTGCTTTCATGACATCCTCCCGCTTTTATATTAAGTGTAAGTTTATTTACTTTGTGCGATATTTTCAGTTTGTTTTTCACTTAGTAATTTACAAAATCCATACCAAACAAAATGGCAGATTTTTTAACAAAAAGGCAAGACAATTATGCCCAGTGGTATAACGACCTGGTAATCAAGGCTGATCTTGCTGAAAACTCAGCGGTAAGGGGCTGCATGGTTATCAAGCCCTATGGCTATGCAATCTGGGAGAAGATACAGGCTGAGCTTGACAGCTTATTCAAGGCAAGCGGTCATGTGAACGCATATTTTCCCCTGTTCATACCTAAATCCTTCTTTGCCAGGGAAGCTGATCATGTTGAGGGATTTGCCAAGGAATGCGCTGTGGTAACACATTACAGGCTGCGGAACAAGGCTGACGGTAAAGGGATAGAAGTTGATCCTGAGGCCAAACTGGAGGAAGAGTTAATTGTGAGGCCCACCTCGGAGACAATAATATGGAATACATACAGGAACTGGATACAATCTTACCGCGACCTGCCATTATTAATAAACCAGTGGGCAAATGTGGTAAGATGGGAGATGCGCACCAGGTTATTTCTCAGGACAGCAGAATTTCTGTGGCAGGAAGGTCATACGGCTCATGCCACGAAGCAGGAAGCTATTGACGAAACCAGGACTATCCTTGACCTGTATGAGCATTTTGTACAGGATTTCATGGGTATCCCCGTTCTGAAAGGCTACAAGTCTGAATCTGAAAAATTTGCCGGGGCAATCGACACATATGCCATTGAAGCCCTTATGCAGGATGGGAAAGCCCTGCAGGCCGGAACATCACATTTCCTGGGACAGAATTTCGCAAAAGCCTTCGATGTTCAGTTTACGGATAAATCAGGTAAACTTGAATATGTATGGTCAACCTCCTGGGGTGTGTCAACAAGGCTGATGGGAGCGCTGGTGATGGCCCATGGTGATGATAACGGGCTTGTTATCCCGCCTAACCTGGCACCCTTCCAGGTTGTTATAGTACCCATATATAAGGGCAACAGCCAGCTGGATGAAATTTCAAATACCGCACTTAAACTTAAATCCGACCTTGAAAAGCTGGGGTTTCGTGTTAAATATGATGACAGGGACACTCATAAACCGGGATTCAAATTTGCTGAATATGAACTGAAAGGGGTTCCGGTGAGGCTGGCCATTGGACCGAGGGACATTGAAAACGGAACGGTTGAAGTGGCAAGACGTGACACACTCAGTAAAGAAATTATAAATATCGGACAAACAACCGAGCATATTAAAACATTGCTGGGCGATATACAGAAGAACATATTTAACAGGTCACTGCAATACAGGAACGAAAACACCTATGAGGTGGATACATGGGATGAATTCAGGGATTCGATAGAAAAAAGAGGTGGCTTTTTACTTGCACACTGGGACGGCACTGCTGAAACGGAGGAGAAGATCAAAAATGAAACCAAAGCCAGTATAAGGATTATACCCCTCGATGACAAGGGAGAAGAGGGTAAATGTGTTTATTCAGGCAGAGCCTCAAAAAAGAGGGTTGTTTTCGCAAGAGCATACTGATACAGGCCATTTTTCTTTCCCGGAATTTTAGTACATTGCCATACACAATGTAAATTAAGCCGGTAATGGAACTAAGTGAACAAAAACTCAGGATTGTAGAAACACTGCAGGACAAATCAGTACTCAAGCAGCTGGTTTACGATAATACTGTAGCGGCCTTTGAAAAAATTAAAAACCTGCTGGCCGCATTAAGCCGTGAAATAAACAGGGACATCTCTGATACAGACAAAAGGATCAGACTGGTATATAAAGAAAATGGGAGGTTCGATGTTACAATAAAGGTTGCCGGGGATATACTGGTATTCAGTATGCATTCAAATGTATTTGAGTTTGACCGTGATCACCCTGTATGGAAGACGCCCTATCTTCAAAAGGACAAAGATAATTCATATTCAGGCATCATAAGTATTTATAACTTCCTGTCAGATTCATTCAAGTATACAAGAGTAGATGACCTGGGATATCTTATTGCAAGGATTTTCATTAACCGTGAAAACCAGTATTTTGTTGAAGGCAAGCGCCAGATGGCGATGCTCTTCTCCAATTATGGAAATGAGGAACTGGGGAGGGAGTCACTGAAGAGAATAATATTTACAGCGATACAATATTCGCTCGAATTTGACCTCCTGGTACCCCCCTACGACAGTGTTAAAATAGCTTCCGTCGGACAACTGGAAAAAAAGATACAGATGTCAAAAATGGTAACGGGTAAAAGACTGGGCTTCAAGTTCAATTCGGATGATGTCCTGGAAGAATAGCCCGGCTGCTTAAAACAGGCAAATGGAAAAATATTATGGCAAAGATCAGCCGGATACTGTTAGTGCTTGGGGTCATAATGACTATATTTACCTTAAGCGCCCATGCCCAGGCCTCTAACTTTCTGAAGCCTGTAAGGGTAGCCGGAGGATCATTTGTAAGCATCAATGATTCACTGGTTTACTTTCAGAACGACACTGTTATCTACATATCCGACACTTACATGCCGCAGGATACCAGCGTCTATAAGCGGACTCTTATATTTTATGATTCACTCAAGGCTAAGGCGGGAAGAAAAAACCTGACCAAGCTGCTGTATGACCTTGTTGTTATTCCACCGGCAAGGCCCGGCTCCCAGAAAATAAATGAAAACAACGAGGATCAGTATCTCGATCACAGTGGAAAGGTGATCAGGAACATATATATAAAAAGACTTAATGCCTTCGGGTCTTCCATAATTAATCCTGAATCATCGCTTGAGAATGAATCTGAAAATTTCCTTAACAGGACTCATATCAAAACAAGGGAGTATGTTATCAGAAATTATCTCCTTTTGGAAGAAAAAGACAGCTTATTCCCTTACAGTATTTCCGAGAGTGAACGCTTACTAAGGCAACTGCCGTTTATCTATGATGCACGAATATTTATCATACCTGTCAGCGATGATGAAGTTGACCTGATGGTTATCACTAAAGATGTCTATTCCCTTGGACTGATGGCAGATATCCGAAGTATTGATGTGGGTAAGGTCTCGGTAATTGATAAAAACCTGCTGGGGCTTGGACACGAGTTTGAAATAGAGATACCCTATAACTACAGTGAATATAGCTCAATCGGTTTTGGTGCTGCCTATACATTGAAAAACATAAGCCAGACAATGGTGGATGTGAAACTGGAATATAAAAATGCTTTTAAAAGAAAGCTTGCAGGCTTTAATGTGTCAAGAAAGTTCTTCACTCCCTATACAAAATATGCGGGCGGATTATCGGTATATGAAGTGTATATAATGGAAGATCTTGATACCCTTACAATACCTGAGCCGGTTGAATTCAATAACTTCGATATATGGCTGGGAAGATCTTTTCTGCTCGACGATAATCATACAAGGGTGGTCTTTGCGGGACGTTATGTCAACAATAACGTCTGGAGCAGACCTGAAATAAGCAGTAACTCATACTATCAATACCAGAAATACAAATTATACCTCGCATCCTTCTCCCTTGTATCGCAACGATTCTACAAGTCGAACCTGATCTATAATTACGGCAGAAGTGAAGATATACCCTATGGCGGCATTCTTGAGTTAAGCTACGGCAAAGAATTTAATGAATTCGACCGCCGCGATTACCTTCAGGTAAATGCAGCCTTTGGCAATTTTGTTCCCAATGCCGGTTATTTTTACTGGAAGGGACTGTTATCCACTTTCATTAAGGATAACACGACTGAACAGGGCCTTCTCAATCTCAATTTCAGGTACATTTCCGACCTCCATAACCTGAAGTCATATAAGCTCAGGTTTTTTGCAACGCTCGACTACACCCGCGGCTTCAAAAGGTTCAATGACGAATCCCTCGTAATTGGTGATGACTATGGGATAAGGGGTTTTAAAAATGATTCACTGTTTCCGGATCAGCGACTCTATCTCAACCTGGAGACCGTCGCTTTCAGCAAGGCCTTCATTTATGGATTCAGATTCGCTTTCTTCGGCTTTGCCGATGTGGTACTGTTTTCAAAAGACAGGATCTTTGAATCCGACAGGATGGTTTCAGGTTTTGGAGTAGGACTGAGGATTAGAAATGAGAGCCTAATCTTCAACACCTTCCAGATACGATTTGGCATTTATCCGGGTGCTCCCCCGAATTCCATTATGCGTAATATTCACATAGAAGGTGAACGACTGCTTAACCCGCCGGGCTTTGACCCCGGTCCACCTGGAATTAGCAAATTCAGATAATGCATTGCCCCGGATATACTCCTCCATTTGTAAAGCCACTGTAAGCACCTGTTACAAATAAAATGCGGGGAAAAAATCAGCGATTCCCGGAAACCATGCTTTTTACTATTTTTGCATTGTTAAGCCTCCTGTTATGTTAGAACAGTTTGAACAATTCCGGCAGTTAAAAAATATTTTTAAGAGCAGCGATAGTATACTCCTGGCTGTAAGCGGCGGTATAGATTCTGTTGTAATGCTGGATATATTCACCAGGCTGGAATATAATATTGCTGTGGCACATTGCAATTTTCAGCTCCGGGGAAAAGAATCGGATGGCGATCAGGCTTTTGTGGCTGACCTGTGCAGGAAAGCAGAGCTGAGGCTGTACACAAAAAAGTTCGAAACAGCCGCGTATGCAGGTGAAAAGGGCATATCCATACAAATGGCTGCACGCGACCTGAGATTTGAGTGGCTCAGGAAGTTAAGGAAAGAAGAAAACCATGATCTTATTGCCACAGGCCATAATCTTAATGACAGTATTGAAACCATACTCATAAACCTGACCAGGGGTACAGGAATAAACGGGCTTACCGGCATAAGCCCGGCTTCAGGTCATATTATAAGGCCACTGCTGTTTGCCACAAGGCAAATGATACGGCAGTATGCAGAAGATAATAATATCAGCTACCGGGAAGATTCAAGCAATATTCAAACCAGGTATACAAGGAATAAGATAAGGCATAATGTTATTCCTGTACTTGAACAGATCAACCCTTCCGTCCTTTTCTCCATATCTGAGACCTCTGAATTTCTTAAATCTGCCTACCTTATATATGAACATACAATAGAAGAAAAGAGGAAGGAGATAATTGAGTACGGTGATAAATCATCCAGCATAAGGATCAGCGAGCTAAAAAAACTGCATCCTCTTGATACCTGGGTTTATGAACTCTTCAAGTACTATAATTTCGGCAAGCACCAGGTCAGCGACATTATCCGGCTTCTTGACTCAGACACGGGAAAGCAGTTGATAAGCGCCAACCATATCCTGACCAGGGACAGGGGAAGAATAATCATAAGCCCTTCTGCCACAGAAGAATTTATCCCGCTGACAATAGATTCATTGGCCGGGCTGAGAGAAATCCCTCTTTTTGAAACGGCAGAAATAAGAGACGCGGAGGACCTGCACATTAGCGGCGACCCCTCAATCGCCTGCCTGGATGCCGGTCTTATTGATTACCCCCTGACCATCCGCAAATGGAAGGAAGGTGACTGGTTCCAGCCTCTGGGCATGAAGGGAAGGAAAAAGGTCAGTGACTTCCTTATTGACATGAAGATCCCCTTGCCTGACAAAGATAAGACCCTGGTCCTTGCAATGGATGAGCAGATAATATGGCTCATAGGCAGGAGGATAGATAACCGTTTTAAAGTCAGCGAATCGACCTCTGAAGTACTGCGGATACGGAAAAGGAAGGATTAGGCGGTGGGCATACCAATATTCTGACGCAGCCTTTCAAAGAGAGCATGCAATTCTTCTTCCTCATTATTTTCCAGCATTTTAATAAGTTCACCCAGGCGCTCACTTATTTCATTCAGTTTGTCGAGAGAATACCTGTTCAGAAGGATCCCGCTCAGGAGGTAATCATCTTCCGAGAGTAAGCCATGCGCTATCCTGAGATGGTTCCTGAATGTTGTTCCCGGCACTTCAAGCTTTTTCATGCAGGCAGAAAATACTATTGTGGAGCTAAAAGGCACTGACAGTGAATACGCTATTGTTTTGTCATGCTCTGTGAAATCATATTCGTATAAGTTCAGGCCCAGTTTGCCGTAGAAAGAGCGGAAGAAAGCCTTGCCCTCCGGGTCTGATTCTGAAATAATTATGGCGCTCTCCTTTTCCAGGGCCCGTATGTTCCCAAAGGTTGGCCCGAACATCGGGTGTGTTGAAACAAAGCGCTTACCACAGTTTGCATAAAAAGCTGCCAGCCCGTTTTTTACAGATGCTATATCAGCAATAATACAATCACCCGGCAGATGCGGCATAATCTGTTCAAAGGCCGGAACGGTCTGTTTCAGTCCCGTTGCATTAATAAGTAATTCAGGTCTGAAATCAGTTATCTCCGGCAGGTTCCTGAACCTGTATGTATTGAAAAGGTATTTCAATTTGTTCGGGTCAGTATCATAAACGCCCACCTCATAATCCAGGCAGAGTGTTTCCGCCAGCCATGAACCCATATTACCCGCCCCTGCTATCAGTATTTTATTCATTTATTCAGTCCTCCGTAAATTGCCCTGTTCAGCAGGCTAAGATCGGCCAGGGCCAGTGACACTGCTGCTTCAATTATCACCGGGATCCGCAGTGCTATACATGCATCGTGCCTCCCCTGTATTTTCAGGGTGTCCATTTTATTCTTTTCAAGATTCCATGTTAGCTGCTCTTTTGATATGCTTGAAGTTGGTTTAACCGCTACCCTGATGATAATATCATTCCCATTGCTTATTCCCCCGTTTATTCCTCCTGCATTATTACCCGATGTTTTACCATCGCTGCTGACTATAGGGTCATTATGTTCTGATCCCCTCATCCCTGCAGCCCTGAAGCCCGACCCGAACTCAATACCCTTAATGGCCGGAATGGCAAAAACGGCCCGGCTTATTGCAGACTCCACTCCGTAATATAGTGGTTCACCCAGTCCCGCCGGCACATTCCTTACCACACATTCTATCAATCCGCCAACCGAATCTCCCTGCTTCAGCACTTCTTCAATTTCGGTTTCCACGTCTGCGTTCCCCCCTGCACTGACAAGCTCTGCCTTTACTTCAGCCGGTTGTATAATTAACCTTGCAATTGATCCTGCCACAACCATACCCCAGGTTAACCTGCCGGATGAATGGCCTCCTCCCCTGGCGTCCGCATATCCATGGTATTTATTCCGCATGACCATATCGGCATGTCCCGGCCTTGGCATGGCCCCGAGCTCTTTGTAATCAGAAGAGCGCCTGTCAGCATTCCGGGTCATTATCATTATGGGTGCACCCGTACTCTTACCTTTGTATACACCGCTGATTATTTCCGGGCTATCATCTTCCTTACGGGGAGTGGTGCCTTTCCTGCCACTTCTGCGTCTCTCAATATCCTTTATTATCATTTCAGTATTAATGGCTATACCGGGGGGACAGCCATCAACCAGGATGCCCACCCCCGCTCCGTGCGATTCGCCAAAAACGGATACTCTGAATATTTTACCAAATGTGTTCATTTTCTTATTCTGATATTTTAATACTAACTCCAAGCTTCCTCAGATCATCATAAAAGGAGGGATAAGATTTATTGACTGATTCAGCACCTCTCACAGTGATCCTCCCACCGCCTGCAACAGACATAATGGTAAGGGCCATACTTATACGGTGATCACCATGTGAATCAACCCTTCCCGGATTAATCATGCACGGTCCTTCAATTTCAATCCGGTTATCATAATTCATAATTTTTACGCCCAGCCCGGACATTTCGGTCATCAGGGCACTGCCCCTGTCGCTTTCTTTTACCTTCAGTCTCTCAGTGCCACTGAGAATGCTCTTACCGTGGCAAAAGGAAGCAAGGACTGCCAGTGGGGGTGCCAGGTCGGGGCAATCGGACAGATCGGCACTGAAGGCCTTTAACCCGTCTTTTATTATTCTTACCTCATTATCTTTCACCTGGACACTGGCACCAACATCTCTCAGTACATCAAGCACCTTCCTGTCAGATTGAGTGGAACCGGCAGAGATACCCCTTACCGTAATGTCACCTGCCAGGGCGGCCAGCACTAAAAGAAAGGCTGCCCCGCTCCAGTCGCCCTCAACGGTGTAGGATGATGGTTTATACTCCTGGGAACCGGGGATGGAGAAAAGCGAGTAATTCTCATTAACTACCTCTACTCCAAAATGATTAAGGATATCAATTGTGAGATCTATATATGGCTTGCTCATGAGTTTATGCACTATCAGCTTCGAATCCTCCTTTGCCACCGGAAGTGCAATAAGAAGGCCTGTCAGGAACTGCGAACTCATGGAGCCGTCAACAAAGGCAAGGCCTCCTTTCATGGGGCCTCTTACTCTGAGGGGCAGAAAGCCATCATTGCTTATCACCTCCACTCCCATCTGGCTTAGTGTTTCGGATAACATATTCATAGGTCTCTTCAGCAGCGACCCGCTGCCATTGATCTCCATCCATCCTTCATTGAGTGAGGCCAGTGGCGTAAACAACCTTGCGCCCAGTCCCGATTCACCACAAAAAAGTTCAGAACATCGCGGTTTATATCCACCATCAATGATGATCCTGTCATCCAGCTTAATGGTGCCGGCACCCAGGCATTCAGACATCTTCAGTGCGGCATATGCATCATCGCAAAGTGATGGATTATGTATTTCAGAACGGCCTTCAGCAAGCAGGGCACAGGCAATGGCCCGTTGCATGGCACTTTTTGATGCCGGTGCATTCACTGTACCGCTTACCGATGATGCCAGGGGAATAACTTCCATCTCAGGATATGTTTTTTGATAGTCTGTAAATGATTTCATGAAGCGGAAATTCCACCTGTTTTGCTTTTCCTATAGCTTCAAGGAGTATAAAACAGATATTATCACCCTTTTTTTTCTTGTCTGCCAGTATTTTTTCACCCAGCTCCGGCCATTGAAGTTCCAGCGCAGGCAGGAGACCCAGTCTCTCCATTACACTCCTTATCCTCCCGGCTTCCTCACTGCCCAGCAGCCCTTCATCACACGATATCCCCACGGCCGCCATCATGCCGGCCGAAATCGAAATCCCGTGGCTTAAACCTGTATGTGATTCAATTGCGTGACCCAGGGTATGACCGAAGTTCAGAATGCGACGCTCACCCATTTCCTTTTCGTCTTTCTCAACAACAGATGCTTTTATTGCAATTGATCTTGATATTAGTTCTTCAAGCAGTTCATCCTCTCCTGCAAGCAGCTTACTTATATTCTGTTCAATCAGGTCAAACATCTCCGCATCCCTGATAAGGGCATGCTTTACAATTTCACCGAGCCCTGAAACAAACTCTTCACCGGGCAGTGTTTTAAGCATTGATGTGTCACAAATGACAAATGAAGGCTGATTAAAACAACCTATAACATTCTTTATACCATTAACATTAACCCCGTTCTTGCCTCCTGTGCTTGCATCGACCTGTGACAGGAGGCTGGTTGAAACAAAGCCGAATGGTATACCTCTCATGTATACAGAAGCAACAAAGCCTGTTATATCACAGACCACACCACCGCCAATACCCAGCAGGAAAGAAGACCTGTCAGCCCCGCTTACCAGGAGATGCTTAATTATTGTAAGCACGGTGTCCATTTCTTTCACAATCTCCCCTGTTCCTATACTTATCACCGGAAAGTCAGGGAAGCTATGACCGTACAGTTCGCCTACATTAGTGTCGGTTATTATTATAACATCCTGCCCTTCAATCAATTCATTGAGCAGCTCCCATGCCTTTCCCATGTATACTCCGGTACTGGCATTCTCATAAATAACTTTCATATATCCAAGGGTAAATAATTAATCATTAAAGGTATTAAATCAATTTAACTAATTCATCACCTTATTCTGGAAGCTTATTGATTCCTGGTGTATATGCTTGAATATCTGGGTAATAAACTCATCACTCATTCCCAGCTTTCTTGCTTTTGACAACCTGTCGGTCAGTATTTCTGACCAGCGGCCGGTTTGCAGGATAGTTATATTCTCCTCTCTCTTATACCTGCCGATCTTTTCAGATAATGACATCCGGTTTCTCAGGACTCTCAATAACTCGGCATCCCACTGGTCGATCTGCCTCCTGAAGTCATTCAGTTCTTCCAGTTGTCTTGTATTTTCTATATCCGATCTCCGGTGTATAATTCCGTCGAGCAGTGATTTCAGTTCCCCGGGTGTTATCTGCTGATCCCTGTCGCTCAGGGCATTCTCAGGCTTAAAATGTGATTCTATGAACAGGCCGTCAAAATCAAGGTCCATTGCTGTCTGGGAAATGCTGAACAGAAGATCCCTGTTGCCGCATATATGGCTTGGATCGGTTATTATCGGAAGCCCGGGAATCCTTCTTTTTAGTTCAATCGGGATTTCCCATTGGGGTATATTGCGATACGTTGATTGGCCGTAGTAACTGAATCCCCTGTGTATGGCAGCCATATCTTTTATCCCGGCCTTGTTAAGCCTCTCAAAAGCTCCTATCCACAGTTCAATATCAGGGTTAACAGGATTTTTGATAAAGACAGGGATATCCAGGCCCCTCAGTCCATCAGCCAGTTCCTGCACCGCAAATGGATTGGCGGTGGTACGTGCGCCCAGCCAGAGTATATCGACCCCATATTTAAGAGCTTCCTTGATATGCCATGTATTTGCCACTTCAACGGCTGTAAGCATTCCCGTCTCTTCCTTTACCCTTTTGATCCATGGCAGTGCCACCGATCCCAGTCCCTCGAATGTATCAGGCCTTGTCCTGGGCTTCCATATACCGGCCCTGAATATTTTTACATCGCTGCCGGCGAGCTGCAGGGCTGTTTCCATTACCTGCTCTTCAGACTCAGCACTGCAGGGGCCTGATATTATTAAAGGTTTTTCTCCCTTCCTGAACAGGCTTTTCTCTTTCAGATCCAATTTATCTTTCATCTGTCTATAATGTTAAAATTACTTCGTGAGCCCGCAAGCCCGGTTCATTATCGTTTCGCTTTCTTTATTTCTTTACTCTTTTGATTGCTTCATTTATTCTGGCCTCATTAATGCATAATGATGCCCGTATATGCCGGCTCCCATTTTGCCCGAATACCAGTCCTGGTGTAATGAAGATGCCATATCTGTGGAGACAGTAATCGGAGAATTCATTTGAATCGGCAAATGCATCGGGTATCCCCGACCACAGGAACATACCGGTCTGATCCTCCCTTGTTGAGCAGGCTAGTCCGTCAAGCAGCTCATAGGTCATACGCTGCCTGAGGGCATATATTTTATTAAGATTGTCATACCATTCCTGTCCAGTTCGTAAGGCTTCAATTGCCGCTTTCTGGACCGGCAGAAACATACCGGAATCCATATTGCTTTTTATTTTCAGGATATTATTTATATGATCTTCATGCCCAACTACCATTCCCAGGCGCCAGCCTGCCATATTATGAGATTTGCTCAGTGAATTAAGCTCGAGAACGTTTTCGAGTGATTTATCTGCTGCAAGTATAGTCCGCGGCTCATTATTAAGTATGAAGCTGTAAGGATTATCGTTGACAACCAGTATATTATGTCTGCGGGCAAAATCAGCCAGTTCCCGGAAAAGGCTGTCTGCAGGCCTCATCCCCGAGGGCATATTGGGATAATTAACCCACATAAGTTTTATCCCCTTCATACCGTTTTGTTCGATACTCTTAAGATCAGGCATCCAGTTATTATTTTCATCCAGATCATAATGCACACAACGGGCTCCGCATATCCTTGCTGCTGTTGCGTAGGCAGGATAACCTGTATCAGGGACAAGTACGGCATCCCCGCTGTCCAGGAATGCCATGCTTATATGCAATATGCCTTCTTTTGAACCGATCAGTGGAAGAACCTGGCTTACAGGGTCGGGCGTGAAATCGTAATAGCGGTGGTACCAGTCCGACATTGCTCTTCTAAGCTCATCAATACCCCTGTAGGGTTGATAGGCATGTGCACCGTCATCGTACATGCTGCTCCTGAGGGCATCTATCACCTGGCCAGGAGGGGTCATGTCGGGACTGCCTATTCCCATATTGATAATGTCATCACCATCTGCAATCATCTCCCTGATCACGGATAATTTCCCGGAGAAGTAATATTCTCCAACCTGCTTTGTTCTTAGTGCTGATTCTACCATAATGAATAAAAAAAAGCCCCTCCATCGGAGGGGCTGCCTGTATATTATTATTTCACTTACGAATATATCCCTCCTATTTTACTTCACTGAAGTAATAATAGTAATAAGGATAGTTATTCGTTTTAATCATCTCTTTCAGATTTCGCATCAAAATTAAGTTAGTTTCCCGGAAATACAAATAATTATCCCCTTTTAATGAATTTTATTTAAACATTGATGTGAAATATGTATTATTGTAGGCGGCACATGAAAAAAGCAGAACGATATAAGGGAGTAATAAATTATTTTCTTGAACACAGGCCTGTTGCAGAAACGGAACTGATATACACGGATCCTTTTGAGTTAATGGTTGCTGTTATTTTATCTGCCCAGTGTACTGACAGGAGGGTTAATATGATTACACCTGGACTGCTGGGCCGTTTTCCCGGGCCCAGGGAAATGGCAGGGGCCACCACAGATGAAATTCTTGAATACATCAGCTCATGTTCCTACCCCAACAGTAAAGCCAGGTATCTCAAGGCTATGTCAGAAACCCTGCTTAAGGAATATGACGGCATTGTACCATCCGACACCGTGGAGCTGCAAAAACTTCCGGGGGTGGGTCGTAAGACTGCCAATGTAATTGCCTCGGTGATTTTCAAGCAGCCCGCAATGGCCGTTGATACCCATGTTTTCAGGGTTTCAAAACGCATAGGCCTTACCAGCAATGCCACAACACCCCTTGCTGCAGAAAAACAGCTTATTGCAAATATTCCGGATGAACTTATTCCCCTTGCTCATCACTGGCTGATACTTCATGGAAGATATATCTGTAAAGCAAGGAAACCTTTATGCAGCGAATGCGGTATAAAGGAATACTGTAAATATTATAGCATGGAGGTCAAGGAGTAAAAAAATTAAAATAATAAATATATTTTTGAGACAACAAAGGATTCTTCCCATGAGAATAAAAACAAGAATAAGCCGGCTACTCAGAGAAAAAGCCCTTCTCGAGACCCTTATTGACAGGATACCGGAAGCTATGGTCCAAACAGGCACTGACGGAATCATAGAAAAGATCAATGAAGCCTTCACAAATGAATTTGGTTATACAAGAGAGGAAGCCATCGGCAAAAATATTGATGACCTCATCGTACCCCCGGAACTTAAGGAAGAAGCAATAAACTACACTCAAAAACTGACCGGGAATGAAGCGATCACTATAAACACTTACAGGACGGGCAAGAACGGTAAAAAGATCTATGTCAGACTTACCATACAGCCGGTTTTGATAGATGAAGAAATATGCGCTATTAACGCCATATACCACAATATCTCCGACAAAAAGAAGGATGATGACACCAAGTCAGTCATTTACAATATTTCAGCTGCAACGCTAACGATGTCGGAATTTTCCGATATATTCGATTCCATAAGGCACGAGATTGGGAAAATATGGGAGACTAAGAATTTTTATATCGTGCTATATAATAAGGACTCGGAAACTCTGACTCTCTCCTGTTTCCAGGATGAGAAGGATCATTTTGAAGAAGTACCTGTAAAAGACACCATAACAGGCTGGTTAATAAGAGAAAACAGGCCGGTACTCCTCAAGGAGGCCGATATTGATGAGCTGGAAAGGCAGGGTGAGATTGCACTGGTTGGCTCTCCCTGTAAAGTGTGGCTGGGTGTGCCCTTCAGCCTGGAAAATGAGATTACCGGGGCTATGGTACTTCAGGATTACAATGACGAAAATATATTTAACCAGGAGGATCTCCGTCTCCTCAGCCTCATTGGCAACCAGATAGCCCTGGCCATACAGCGTAAACGAATGCTCAATAACCTTATCCTTGAAAGGAGAAAAGCTGAAGACGCTGCAAAGTTAAAGCAAATGTTTATGTCAACCATGAGTCACGAGATACGGACTCCCCTGAACGAGGTTATTGGCATTAATAATCTTCTTCTCCAGGGCAACCCGCGTGAAGACCAGATGGAATATATGAAAACCCTGCGTTTCTCTGCCAATCATCTGTTAACGCTCGTGAATGATGTTCTGGATTACACGAAGCTGGAATCAGGTAATATAAGCTTTGAAAAGATGAGCTTTAATATTTTTGAGTTCATCGAGGAAATGAGGCGCTCATACTCATTCAGGATTAAAAACAAGGGTCTGGGTTTCGAAGTTAAGATTGATGAAGCTATACCTCCCGTACTGATCGGTGATCCGGTCAGACTTAACCAGATCCTTTCAAACCTGCTGTCAAATGCCATAAAATTCACCGAAAAAGGACATATTGAACTTCATGCAAAGCAGGTATCCAGGACAGGAGGTCAGATAAAACTTAACTTTAGTGTCAGTGACACCGGCATAGGGATTCCCCCTGACAGGCAAAGAATTATATTTGAAAGCTTCAAACAGGCTACTGATGATACAACAAGGAAGTACGGTGGTTCTGGACTTGGCCTGTCGATCAGTCAAAAACTGGTTGAGTTGCAGGGTGGAAAGCTTAGTGTGAAAAGTGTCCCGGGAAAAGGATCCGAATTCTTTTTCAGCATGACATTCCAGGTAGCCCTGAGCGAGGAGAATAAAACTGCCATGGCAAGGGAAGAGGAAGAAAAGTGGGATGAACTGACAGGAAAGAGGGTACTCATTGCAGAGGACAATAAGATTAACTTTTTTGTAGTGGACAAGTTCCTGAAAAAATGGGGAATCACAGTAGCACATGCCGAAAATGGCAAATTAGCGCTTGATCTTGTCAGGAAAAATGAATATGATCTCATATTGATGGATCTGCACATGCCCGTGATGGACGGAATAGAGGCTACTGAGATAATAAGGAATTCAAAGGAGAAAGGGCTGAAAGACATGCCGGTAATTGCCCTTACTGCGGCCATCATGTCGGATCATGAAGAGAAAGTAAAGCAGCTTGATTTCAATGATTTTATATTAAAGCCTTTTAAGCCAAGGGATCTCTATATGAAAATATTGAAAAATGCCAGGTAGGCTTTATTTTATACAATACCTGCTGATCATTCCTGAGGCTTTCCTGTAGCCATAACGAAGGGCCATCCTGAAGTCATGACAGGCCTCTTCTGTCTTTCCCGAGTTCAGTAAAGCAAGCCCCTTGTTATAGTAAGCCTGTCCGTCCCGCGGCCACAGGTCAAGTGCCATCGAGTAGTCATAAACAGCAGCATCCCATGATTTCATCTTCATATAGATGTCGCCCCGGTCTGTGAAACACTGTGCTTTGCCCGGGTAGTTCCCGATATTTTCAGAGAAATAGCGTAATGCCTTGTTATATTCGCCTTTTTCAGAAGCTGTCTTTCCCACCTGCCTGTTGGCCTCTTCATCGCCCGGGTAAAGTTCACTGTAGTACTCCGCCGCTTCCAGTGCCCTGTCGCGATCTCCGGCCAGCCTGAGGTTCTCAGACTTCAGCAATATGAGTTCTGTTTTAGCGGGGTAGAGCTCAAAAGCCCTGTCACAGGCCTCAGCAGCACCCAGGTAATTATCATTTTCTGCGAGCTGCCTTATATATATCATCCAGGCATTGTATGCAGGCCTGTCAGTGGCCACAGCCTCGGACAGGTATTGCAGTGATAGCCTTACATTATTCCTTTCTGCTTCGAGCAATCCCTTAAGGTATTTGATCTCCGTCTGTTCGCTGTAAAGCTTTTCAATATCTGACAGTACATTTTCAGCCTCTGATATTTTACCTGTCTCAATAAGGTATTCAATTTCATGTACTGCCTCTTCAAGTTGAGTATACCATTTATCTTTCCATAATTCCCTCCATTCAGGTGTTTTCTCCAGGGATGAAAAAAAAGAATCAAGTAAAATTTCTTTCCTCGGCAACTTGAAATCAGATCGCAGGTGTTCCTTAAGGCTGCTGATAGCCTGTTCAATGTCATTACTCATGGCATATGCCCTTGCCAGCCCTAGCGAACCCGCACCCGGTTCAAGCCTACCGGCCATCACAAAATCATTTATTGCAGCTCTTAGATCTCCCATGCTGAGTAAAGCATCTCCCCTGCCCGTAAAGAGGCGATAATCCTCACCGAGTGCAAGCGCCTCATTATACAGATCAATTGCCCCTGCAAACATTGATCTGTCCTTCATTGCTTCGGCCCTGGTGATATAATTATTTATATCCTCCTTAGCTCCATACTGTGGAAGGACAATGCTGCTGTGCAGCATTAACAGAATTATCAATATGCCATGTCCGGGTTTCATCTATTTATATTCAATGGTTACTGCTTCCGCCCCTTTCTCTGTTATCACATGTACAAAACCTGAAAGACTGTATTCCTCCAGTCCCGTAATTCTCCTTTCATAAACATCACAACGGTAGAAATACACCCCGGGCTTAACTACCGCCCCCTTATAGGTCCCATTCCAGTTTAACCTTGGTTCTTCCGTCTGGAATATTAACAATCCTCCCCTGTTGAAGAGCTTGAAATCAACTTTCTCAACCAGCCCGGTTGTCCTGGCCCTGAGGATATCATTCTTACCGTCGTTATTAGGGGTAAAAACATTTGGTATCTCATAAAAATTACAGGAATCGACACATATAACAACTGAGAGAGGACTTTCATTGCCTTCCTCGTCAAAGGCAAGGATAGCATAGCAACCGGCAACAATCTCCCCGGGGTAATGCCTGTACTCCAATATATTCCTGTTATCAAAAGTGCGGAGCAGGCCCAGGTCGCCTTCAAAAGTGTTCTTATAAAACAATCTATAGCCGGCAATATCTTCAAAACATTCCGGGTCGTCCACTGACCAAGTGACATTATTATAAAGGCTGTCACAGTTTGTTGTCACATTCAACGCGGGTGTACACGGCGGTTCATTATCGATTGGAATTACGCATGCTTCCTGTGAAAGATTAAGCAGCTTATCAGGCAAACCATCACCCTGGTACGCTCCTTCTGATCTGACATAATAACAATATTCGATGCCATTCTCAAGCCCTGTATCAGTAAACTCAAGGAGGTTAGTACTTGCAATGGAATCGAAGAGGGAAGTATTTTGATTCCACCTGAAAATATCATACCTGTAATTAACCCAGGGTACGTTCCTGTTTATGACAAAGCGAGCCTTCCTGTCGCCCGGTGACAGTTCAAGGAACAAAGATGAGGCCACGCCCGGTTCACCTATCAGGAACCTGTCGCCCGGACTGTCATTATACAGTGCAATCCTGTAAATATAACCCTGGTCAAGTGTATTCAGCTGGCTGTCAATAAAAGTGGTGTCATTAAGATCTGTTGTCTGTATGGAGTCAATCGGGATAAAATCATTCCCTGAGTGTCCCTCTGAGCGGTAGATAATATATTCATATGGCCCGGCAGCAGGTATGGTATCGAGCTGATCCGGTTTGGCCCATGCTACAAATATTTCACCATCCGTTACTGACGTATTTGTAACACTGACATTAGTAATAAGCGGCACCCCTGTGATCAGTGCCGACGTAATTTCGTTTGACACCTTGCTTTCTGTCCCGTTGGGATATACAGCCACTATACGATAAGCATATTCAGTACCACTCTCCAGTCCCTCCCCGTCATTGGTGTCTATAAAAGACACGGTTGATGCTCCGCCGGCAAAGCCCACTTTTTCAAAGCCGTATGTATCAGGTATTCCGTTGGTGCAACTATCGGGCTGAAAATCTGTTGCTCCCACTCTCCTGTAGATATTATAACCTTCGATATAATCAGATACATATAATTCCCAGTTCAGCCTTATATATTTACCGGTGGGACTGGCAGAAGTAAGTGTTGGAGCAGGTCCCAGTACCTTTATACTGAAATTATCCAGGTCAAAGAGCTGCAGATCTTCGTTATTGTCCTCCGCCTTAATCAGTACGTCATAGGGTTGGTTCCTGACACTCTCGTGGCATGGGGTCCATGAAAGCAGTGAAGTGGCGAATCCCGGGCCGGAATCAATGCTGTTAAAAGAAGCGGGGCATACAGAAAGAGTATAAATACCGGAGGTGGACAACAATGTTATGAGATCATTGTCTTCATCCGTTGCACTTACTTCATATTCTATCGTTTCACCTGCTTCCACACAAAAATCCGACAGGGGACTATTTTCGGGCGGGTTATTATCCGTTTCATATACCTCTATCTGCATATCTCTTACCACGGTGCCGATTTTTATGTTATTGCGCCACTCGTTTATTTCCATCGCCACATTATATGTACCGAGCTGGTTGGGGGCATCCCATACCAGGTCACCGGAGAGGCTGTCTACATAAAAAACATTGGAGGTGGGGGGAAAGCTATAGTTTTCTATAGGCTTACCATCTTCCTTGGTGCATATGGTAAGCTTATATGATAAACTGTCTCCGTCAGGATCGTAAGCCCCGGGATTATGGATGAATTTATAACCGAGTGCAGCTTTGTCATATGGTGGGTTAAGAAGCACCGGTGTACTGTTCATTCCCATTCCCGGATTCACCATAAGGATGGTGGAAATGGAAAACACAACATTAACCGAATTGGGGATATTATTAATTCCATAATTCCTGTTAGGGTCCTGCACCACGATCTTATAGATGCCTGTACCGGGGTAGGTGTGCTCAACCTTATAAATATTTTTCTGGTAATAATTAGGCAACTGTCCTTTAAACACTCTTACAGCAGTTGACATGGTGCCGTCGCCCCAGTCAACATCAAGGAAGTCCCTGTCGGCCTGGCTGAGAACATAGGTGAATGTTGTAATCGTTATCTCATAGGTCAGGTCAGAGAGCTGCACATAGGTTATCTCCCCTGCCCTGTTATGAGTAGCATAAGAGGTGCCTAGGAGGGCAGAGAAGATCAGTATTATTGATAATCGCTTCATCAGGGTAAAACTTTTTCCTCCAGGTTTATCTTTTCATTCATATATGAGGCAGTAAAACGGACTGCCTGTTCATTGTTATCATCCTTGTAAATAAAAAGATTCACCTGGTCCATATAGATACCTGTTAAAATAGTATTACTAATCTCTACATTATTTACCGGGTCACCATGCTTAATAAACAGCCGCAGAATGGTCTCAATTTCCAGTTTTTCAGACTCAAGTAGTTTTGCGCTATGGTGCTGACCATTAATCTTTACTTTAAGCCTCTCATTTATATAATCCTGGTAAATATCATCCGGCCCCGTATATATATGATCATCAATATGTTCACCGGGCAGCTGGTAGAGGCTCAGCAGGTCCAGTAAAAGATCATCGCTGTACATCCTTACCGTAATTTTATAGCCCTCCTCCCCGGGCACATGTTCCATACTTGACATTGATACATGCACCGGATGAATGAGCAGAGAGAATATATAAACAGCCAGGTATTTTATCATTATACAGCTTGAATTATCATACTATGAGTTATCAAAAATCAGACCAATACAGGGTATTAATCAATAGAAACCCTTTCTTTCAGATATTCCACAGATCCTACTTCAATATAGGAAGATCCTGCACCCCTGTTAAAATTACCTGCCAGTACAACCAGGATGTCATCATCCTTCACTTCATGTGAGTCAAGCAGGTTCTGGAGAGCTGCTTTCAGGAACTTTTCCGATGATTTATGTTGTTCCTGCAGTGTGGGGTACACCCCGTAGGACAGTGACAGTTCCCTCATCGTTCTGGGCGAATAACACTGGGCTATAATATGGTTTATTCCCCTGTAGGCTGCCATATTCCTTATTGTTCGCCCGCGCACAGTATCCGAAATAATAAACTTTGCTCCCACCCTGGAAGCAGTTTTCACGGCTACCTTGGCCAGGTAAGCCGATACTTCTCCCGTCAGTGTTCCGGCTGGCAGGTCGAGAAATTTCTCCTTGTTTCTCTCCACCTCCCTGGCCACCCTGGTCATAGCTTCAACCGACTCAACAGGGTAAAGTCCATAGGCCGTTTCACCGCTCAGCATTATGGCATCTGTCTGCCAGTAAATAGCATTTGCGATATCACTGATCTCAGCACGTGTGGGCCTCGGGCTCTTAATCATTGAATGCAACATCTGGGTTGCAACTATGACAGGCTTTCTTTTCTTAATGCATTTGTCGATTATCTTACGCTGGATACCCGGTATTTTCTCATATGGTATCTCTATTGCAAGATCACCCCTTGCTACCATTACCCCGTAGGAATGTTCGAGTATTTCATCCAGGTTGTTCACTCCTTCCTGGTTCTCAATCTTGGAAATGATTTTGATGGGACTGTTTTTTTTATCCAGCAGGGCCTGGACGTCGCGCACGTCCTGGGCCGACCTTACGAAAGAATGTGCAATAAAATCAATATCATTCTCAACGGCAAATTCAATATATCTCTTGTCTTTTTCATTAACAGATGGCAGGTTCAGTTTCACCTTGGGCACATTCACACTCTTTCTTGAGCCAAGGGGTGCATCGTTAAGCACTTCGCATTTAAGAATATTACCATCTTTTTCCCTTGCCACCAGTTCAAGTATACCGTCATCAATAAGTATATGTGAACCCACGGGTACGTCTCTTGCAAAATCAGGGTAAGTGACGGCTATTACCGACTGGCCTGTACGGGTGTCCGGTTCACCGGTCACGGTAACAATCTCACCCTTCCTGAAAAAGAGCTCCCCGTCGCATGTGGTAGTCCTTATCTCAGGCCCCTTTGTATCGAGGAGGAAAGCAATCTTATCCGATATTCTCCTTACATTTTCCAGTACCCTCATAGTACCCTCGATATCCTGGTGGGCGGTATTAATCCGTACCACATCCATCCCTGCCTCATATAATCTCCTGATAAATTCAGGCTCTGCCCTTTTATCGGAAATAGTGGCCACAATTTTAGTCCTCTTCCATTTCATCTCTTGTCTTTTAATATTTTGAATAAGGCTTCAA
>JAZBOI010000409.1:0-2423 GCA_036351095.1 Bacteroidales bacterium
AAAACTTATATAAATGTCAGTACTTCAAACACTACGGGAAAGAGCAGGCGTGCTCCTGGCTGTGGTTATAGGTGTATCTCTTCTGTTCTTCATTCTGGGTGACTTCCTCGGAGGAGGTGGCGGTCAGACAAAAAAGATGAAGGACTATTATGAAATTGCAGAAATAGGAGGGCGCTCAATATCCTACCAGGAATACGACGAAAGACTGCAAAACCTGATTGAGATATATAAATTGTCGGGCACTACAAATATAACCGAAGAAATGTCTGAATCAATCCGGGAAGATATCTGGAACAAGATGATAATGGAAGAGATACTCGGTGAGGAATTCAATAATATCGGGCTGGGTGTAAGTGCCGAAGAGGTTGAATCAATGGTCCTGGGCGACGAGCCCCATCCTATTGTACAACAGCTCTTTGCCAACAGGGAAACGGGTGTTCTGGATAAATCTTTCCTGTTAAACTTTTTGAGGAGTACCGAATATGATCCACAGGCCAGGGCTTACTGGTTGTTTTTCGAAAACGAAATTGTGGATGAAAAGATCAGTGCAAAATTCAACACCCTGGTGTCCAAAGGTTTATATGTAACGTCCAGGCAGGCAGAATTTGAGCATCAGCTAACATCCAGGAACGTTGATTTTTCTTTTATTATGAAGCAATATTCAACTGTTCCGGATTCAGTCGTAAGCATTTCAAGGTCTGATCTGGAGAAGTACTATAATGATCACAGGGAAGAGTACAGGCAGGAAGCCAGGAGAAGTATGGAATATGTTGAGTTTGAAGTCGTACCCAGTGAAACGGATGTTCTCAATACTGAAGAGGGTATTAATGAACTCGTTAATGAATTCAGGCAGACGGAAACACCTGTCCAGTTCATCAACCTTAGCTCTGACAGCAGGCACAATGAAGTTTATCTCACGATTGACGAGGTTCCTGAAATGATAAGGGATTTCGTGGGGGAAGAAAATACGGAAGATGTTTACGGTCCTTATCTCGAGAACGAAACATATAAACTGGCACGCCTGATTGATGTGGAGAACAGGCCTGATTCGGTACGTGCACGTCATATCCTTATTTCGCCAAATGCCTATCGCAGTATGGAGATGGCAAATAATGAGGCTGACAGCCTGATGCAGCTGATAAGATCAGGTGAGAGTTTTGAAGCGCTTGCAATGGAATTTTCTGATGACCAGGGATCAGCCCAGCTTGGAGGAGACCTGGGATGGTTTGAAGAAGGCATGATGGTAGCTCCTTTTAATAATGCATGCTTCGAAGGCAGCAAAGGAGACCTTGTAATGGCTGAATCTGACTTTGGTTATCATATTATTGAGATACTCGACCAGGGAGGCAGCAGCAGGAAATATCATGTGGGTATTATTGAGAGGGCAATACAACCAAGTTCGGCCACCTACCAGGAAAAATATGCCGAGGCAAGCAGGTTTGCTGGCAGCAATAATACCTACCAGAAATTTAATG
This sequence comes from Bacteroidales bacterium, assembly GCA_036351095.1. GTDB lineage: Bacteria > Bacteroidota > Bacteroidia > Bacteroidales > VadinHA17 > UBA9300. The sequence continues at coordinate 1,476 of JAZBOI010000409.1, forward strand.
ATGCAATTGCGGAAGAGGGATTGAATAAAAAACTTGCAAGCGATATTGCACCTGACCAGAAAACCCTGCCGGGACTGGAATCACCCAGGCCTCTTATAATGGCACTTTATGAATCAGAAGAAAATAACATAGTGCTGGATAACAGTGAGCAGGCTGTTTTTGAGCTTGGTGATAAATTCCTGGTTGCCTACTGTACTGATGTCAGGGAAGAAGGTTATGCAAAACTCCGTGATGTTGAATCCGAAGTGAACTTTGCTGTTCTGAGGGAAAAGAAAGCAGAAAAGATAAGCAGCGACCTGGCGGAACAGACACAGGGTCTTGACAATATTGAAGATATTGCAGATGCTCTTAATCTGAGGATTAACGAAGCAACAAATGTTAATTTCTCTTCTTTCTCCATCCCCGCGGCAGGTGTTGAGCCGGCAGTTATTGCCGCAGCTTCCAGTGCAGACGAGGGGTACCTCTCAGGGCCAATCAAAGGTAACAACGGTGTATTTATTATTTCAGTCAACAATGTTGAAAGCACGGAGCAGCAACAGGATATAGAAGTTTTGCGCAACAGGCTTATCCAGACAATCCAGGCCAGGGCAAGCTTTGAGGTATTCGAGGCCCTGAAGGAAGCTTCTGATATTGTAGACAGGAGGTATAAGTTTTACTAGTGGCCTGTTAACAAACAGTATTTTAACAATACAAAGGACCGTCTCATGTCTTAACTGGGACGGTTTTTTTATGCACAAAAAAAAGCCCGGGGTTTTGACCGGGCTGGTAAAAATATACTGCCTTTCCAGGACAGCCTCTCACAGGTGTCCACAAAAAAAAAGCCCGGGGCTTTGACCCTGGGCTTTTTATTTATAAAGTCGGCGGCGACCTACTCTCCCGCTTGCGCAGTACCATCGGCGCTGACGGGCTTAACTTCTCTGTTCGGAATGGGAAGAGGTGGAACCCCGT
>JAZBOI010000410.1:0-2004 GCA_036351095.1 Bacteroidales bacterium
TCAGCCCTGGAACCAGGGATAAAGACAGGTGATATTCTGCTGGCATCAATAGCTGCCATCTTCTTCCTGGTAGGAATTTTTTCCTTCTACAAGGGATTGAAAGCCAAGAAAGTAATAAATGAAGCGAGAAAGACTACTGTTTGAAAATTTTTAAAAATTCTGGCATAAAACCTAAAAAGATAAATAAAATGAAAACCAGATACATAATACGAAAAGCCCTCATGGGTTTCTTTCTTGGCAGCCTGCTGCTTGCTTCCTGCTCAAAGGAAGATCAACCATTGTTTGAAACAGCTTTTGATGGACACCTCACGGTTGAGTACCTCAATACCTACCCCCCATGGGCCGTGTCTGCCGAAATGGAAGTCACTATGACAGAAAATGGGGTGATCGCAATAGAGACCGGAACATTAAGTTATTCAGGGGAATTAACTCTGGAAGACTCCAGGATAATCCGTTCGGGAACGTGGCTGCTCCGCCCTGAAGGATATTTTGAGAATTCGAACTCAACCATAGTCATAAATCCAAATATCGAGGTGTCAAATGATCTCACAGAAGTCTATGCAAAAGATAACTACGGGAACTGGGTAAAGGTATCACAGGATAATCCTTACAACGGGCCGGCAGGTGGTCCGGTAACCTTCAGCTTTGTAATGGCAACCACCGATCCAACCGGGTCTGTTCAGGCTGTCATCGAGAGCACGGGTGCCATTACGTGGACCCTGACACTTTTTGAGACAAATATACCAATCGTGCCCTGAGCAGATATGATTTATAAATACAAAATAGAATGAAAAATCTTAAAATTATACTTACAACCCTGTGCATCTTCCTTATGGTGCTTGCGTGCAAAAAGGAAGATCCCCCCGGTCCGCCTGCCCTGACTACTGATCCTGTATCGGAGATAACATATTCAGGGGCAATTGCAGGCGGGACAATAACTGATGATGGAGGAGAAGCAGTTACCTCCAGGGGTGTCTGCTGGAGCACATCTTCAAACCCCACTACGGCAGACAATAAGACTGAAGACGGTGCAGGCAGCGGCTCTTTCACAAGTGAAATTACAGGCCTTGACCCCGAAACCCCCTATTACGTGCGTGCATATGCTGTCAACAACGTGGGTACTTCCTATGGCAACGAAGTGTCATTTACTTCAGGGGCCCTGACAGATATTGACGGTAACACCTACAATACAGTTACTATCGGTAACCAGGTATGGATGCAGGAAAACCTTAAGGTCACAAAGTTGAATAACGGAACACAAATCCCCCTTGTGGAGGACAATGACACATGGTTGCATACAGATGACCCCGGGTATTCATGGTATGACAATGATAAGGATACCTATGGCGATACCTATGGGGCATTTTATAACTGGTATGCTGTAAATACAGGAAATCTGTGCCCTGACGGCTGGCATGTGGCCACGGACGATGAATGGACTGCACTGACAGATTACCTGGGTGGTGAGGGTGTTGCAGGAGGTAAACTGAAGGAAACAGGTACCGAACACTGGGAAAGCCCTAATACAGGCGCTACTAATGAGTCAGGATTTTCGGCGCTGCCAGGTGGATACCGCAGTAACGGGGGTCAGTACTACAGCAAGGGCCGAAGAGGCTCATGGTATACTTCAAGTGCAAAAGATGATACCTATGTGTGGCGACGAGATGTGAATTATGATGATGCTGTCGTTGACAGGTGGAATAACAATAAGAACTTCGGCCTCTACGTGCGCTGTATCAAGGATCAGTAAAAATAAAAACATCATGTCCAAAAGATTCTATTACACTATATATAAGCATTCTAAACTATTATATACTGTCAAAAATTACGGCAGAATAAATATTTTATAAACAGGAAAATTTGTAACAACAACCGATGAAAATCGCGATAATTAGTTTATTTTTAATAGACATTTATCAAACAAAAAAATTATTTAACCATGAAAAAATTATTAGCATTACCACTGATTGCATTTTTTGCACTTTCACAATTATCAGCCCAGGA
>JAZBOI010000411.1:0-2692 GCA_036351095.1 Bacteroidales bacterium
CCATCCCCGAGGTAGAAATGACCTCACAGGGCGCCGGAATGCCCTTAAATGCAAGAAATGAAACAGATGCTGCCTCAGCCTGCCTCCTGCATGGCAATACACGGATAATTGCAGACGGCCCTCAGAATGAAATATTAAGCGCCTGCCGCAACGGTGATGCGGCAATATATAAATACCTTGATTTTGGCAGGGGTGTTAATTCCGTTAAAATGAGGATAAAAGCCTTGAACGGAGGGAAGATTATCCTTTCCGCAGGTAAACCATGGTACCGGAAGCTGGGAGAATATGATATTGCAGCCGGTAGCAGCGACCGGGACTGGCAGGTGGTGGAATTTGACACAGGTGAAATATTAGGTGTTCATGCACTGTGGATACAGTTCCGGGGCAGTGAAGGAGAGGATCTGTTTGAAATGGACTGGTTCCGTTTTGAATGAGCCTGCCCGGGGGAGATGATGGAAAGTACCTTTTTGAGCCTGTCTGGTCAACTCTGATAAAGGTCTACCGGGTAGTTTTTACTGCACCCCTCAGGCAAAAAGGATAATAATTTTTCTTCTTTGTCATAATCTTTTACTTAACAGGCTATGAAAAACCTTTGTGTTACACTCATCATTATTCTCCTGGCCTCCTGCTCCCGGACGGGCGACAGGGGTAAGCAGCCGGCTGACGGGCCTACTTCCATGGATCTCACGGGCAAACCGGCTGACGGTCCTACTTCCATGGATCTCACGGGCAAGCCATTTGCACGCTACTGGTGGTTTGCCTCTGAAATAAAGAAGGAAGATATCAGGTATAACCTCAACTGGCTGAAAGAAAAAGGTTTTGGCGGCGTGGAGCTTGCCTGGGTCTACCCCCTGAACGCCATGGACACAACACTCAAGCCCACATATACACCAAGGCAACAATGGCTTAGTCCGCAGTGGCAGGATATTGTTCAGTATGCAATGCTTTATGCTGACAGCCTGGGCCTGGCATGCGACCTTACAATGGGTACCCTGTGGCCTTTCGGCGATTCATATGTAAGCTACGGCCGGGCCTCTCAGCAATACGGAAGCAAGGAGAGACAGATTATCAGCCGCTCGTGGGAATTTCCCAAAACCGGGTATGTTGTTGATCACCTGCTACCGGACAACTACATGGCTTATTTCAACAGGATGCTTGATTCCTTTCCCCACCCTGAAACAAGCCTGCCACGATCATTTTTTGTCGATAGCTGGGAAGTGGAAACAAAAGGACTCTGGTATGACGGGCTCAGGGAGGAATTCATCGATCTTTACGGATATGATATTTCGCCCCTGATGGATTCATTATACCTGCCCGGCAAAGAAGACAGTCTCTATGATTATATGAAGCTGATATCGGACAAAGTGGTGGCTTTCTATGAAAATTATGACAGTGTACTGGATAAGTATAATATCCGTTCCCGCGGACAGTGTTCAGGGGCACCCTGCGACATTATCTCCGCCTATGCACGCATGGATATCCCTGAAGGCGAAGCCATGCTTTATGAACCCGAATATAATGCCATACCGGCCTCGGCCGCAGTCCTTGGTGGCAAAAACACGGTCAGCGCCGAAACTTTTACCTGCCTTTACGGGTGGCCGCGCAATTTTATCAGGGAAGAGCAGACCGCTGATCTTAAGCTGGTGGCCGATGCCCTCTTTGCAAACGGGATTAACCATATTGTATGGCATGGCAGGGCACATAACCCCGCCGGCCTGGATTCGGTGAACTTTTATGCCAGTGTGCACCTGGGCGACAGCGGTATGCTGGCACCGGAACTGCCTGCATTCAACTCTTACCTTGAAAAAGTCTCGGAAACAATGAAAAAAGGCAGGCCTTACACCGATGTGGCCGTTTACCTGCCCCTTGAAGACGCATGGATGAAAGGTATTATGCCACGTGAGAAACAATTCATCTGGGCTTGGGGCTACTACGAGATGAGGTATGTCTATTTCCCGGAAATACTTAAAGGTCACCATCCGGCATGGATCAACAGGGAGTTCCTGGAGAAGGCAAGCTATGAAAACGGGATTCTGAAAGTTGGCCACGCCTCCTTCAGTCAGCTGTATGTAGATGCAGAACACCTTGACTATGAATCGTTAAGTATAATAGGCAAACTGGCAGAGCAGGGATTGGAAGTATGCCTGGCCCGTGAGCCCCTCGAGCCTGGTACCGTGAAACACGACGACTACCGGGATAAGGTGAGTGAACTAATGAGCCTGACATGTGTAAAAACAACTTTTCATCCTGTGAAGAAGCCCCTGGTGGAGGGAACACAAATACCTCCTTTCAGGGCAAGGGAAGCTGCTGACGGTCTCTACCTCTTCTTTGCAAATCCCGCTGCGGCAGGCATTAAATTCCCGCTTGAATACGGGCAGTCTTACTCGGAAAAGACTGAAAAGATGGAGTTAAGGATAAATTATGCCGGTAAGAGCTACAATATAAAGCTGGAATTCACACCATATTCTTCACTTCTTTACAGGCTTAAAGATGGTGTTATCGAAGAGCTTGATTTAGCATTCTCACCATCAATTCCACAGGTAAAAAAACTGCCTCCTGGCTTCAGCGCGCCCTGGCTGGTAAATTAAAGCCCTGGCTGGTAAAGAAAAACAGTATATTTGCGCCAAGACTTTTGACTCTCCTCGCAGGAAGCTGGAAGGAAGCTTTAGCCCGGCGAAACCAATGCGCTCAC
>JAZBOI010000412.1:0-4020 GCA_036351095.1 Bacteroidales bacterium
AATAGCTGGCATAAATGCGGTCTCAGGATAGTAAACCTTAAGGTGGATGATAAATTGATATACAGTCATGCCATAGATGAATTCTCATTCTCGGAAACGAGATATATCAACAGTCATATTGATTATGAAGAAAAAGTAAGGAACACTGTTTATATACAGAAAACGTTCCTGGAACCAAATAACAGGCTCAGTATCTATAACCACGTTATTAATGACGGTATTATTGAATTTTCTGATGGTGATTTACATGAGATAGAAATAGGTGTTGCAGATTATAATGATAATTATTCATCCGTCACATTCAGTGTAATATCAGATACGGTGCGTAAAAATGAGCATATGCCACATGAGGGAATATTAATGCCCTTTGGTCAGAAGAATGAAATCAGGCATCATGATATAAAACTGAGTTTCCCTGCTGATTGTTTCTACGACACGATATACTTTGATTACAGGAAAGCACCACCATATAAGAGTGATCTTTTATCAGACATTCATTTTGTTCATAACAGGTACACCCCTGTACACAGCGGATATAACATAGCAATCAAGCCTTCCCGGGAAATAAGTGGTCCATCCAGGGATAAATTATGCCTTGTTTACATAAATGATGATGATATGGAAACGGTCTCATATGCCGGAGGAGAATGGTCCGATGGCTTTGTTGAAGGGTCTGTACGCGAACTTGGCATATATGCAATAGGGATTGATACGATTGCTCCCAATGTTATGCCCGTCCGTTTTAAAAACAATGCCACACTGGGTGAATACGAAAAGTTGCAGATAAAAATAAGTGATGATTTCAGTGGAATAAGTGATTATGAGGCTCTTATAGATGGGAAATGGGCACTTTTTGAGTGGGACCCCAAGAACTCACTCCTCAGCTACAGTCCCGATCCGGAATATTTATCAAGGGGTGGCAAGCACAGCCTTGAGCTTAAGGTGCGTGACATGCTGAAAAATGAGGCTGTTCTGACGCTTGATTTTTTCTGGCAGGGGCCTGGTGGCAGTTAATTGCATTCGGGCTAATACAACTACAGTCAGGCAGTAAATGCATGCCAGCCAGTGCTGATAGTCGCGGGTGGGCCAATGAAAAATAACAGGATCAAACAACAAAAACTCTTACCAGAGCTTTTCCGGATAGATGCCCTTATCAACCTTCTCCTGGAGGCTCCTCACAACAAAAGGCCTGTCTTCACGGTAAGTTACCCCGAACCATCGCTCCTCGGTCATAAGAACCTGGATATTTATTTCTCCTTTCTTCACGTAAACATCAAGTGATGTTGGTATATCAAGTTCGGCTTTCGGATCACCCACACTCCTCTGGATGAAATTAATGAATTCCTCTTCCAGGTATTTAAAGCAGGAAGGCTTAAAGCCAAAAAGGTTCATCGAGACAATCTCATCACCCGTAAATTCAATCTCCCTGCCCTTTTCACCCGGTGCAAATATTCCATCAGGCCTTTTGGATATCATTCTTGTTTCAACAATATGCACAAGGTTGCCTTTTTCATCCACACGGCAAACGCCACGGTTAACATGGCCATGATCGGAAAGGGTGTTTCCCATTTTATAACCAACAATACAATAATTATTGTCGTCCTTATCATTTACAAGGAAATCATGAAGAATCCTGAAAGATTCAACACCGTAATAATCATCAGAATTGATGACACCAAATGGCTCCCTGATTTTATTTTTTGCCACCAGTATGGCATGACTCGTTCCCCAGGGCTTTTCCCTCTCAGGTGAAGGCTTGTATCCACCGGGCAGGTCATCAAGTTCCTGGAAAACATAGTCTATATCAACCTTACCTTCAAGGGGCTTCATAAATGATGATTTGAACTGCTCTTCGATATCCCTGCGTATAACGAATATTATCTTTCCAAAACCGGCTCTTACCGCGTCATAGATTGAATAATCGATTATTGTCTGACCGGCGGGTCCAACTTTATCAAGTTGTTTATCACCACCATAGCGACTGCCCATACCGGCTGCCAATACTAATAAACTTGGTTTCATCATTTATTGCTTTTGATTAAAGCACCAAAATTAAGAATTTTTTTTCACTACCTTTGGCCTTGTTCCGGGTAAAGTAAAAATTATCCAAAACTTTTTACCCACCTGAAGTGAAATTTTAAATTTTAAACGAATGAAAAAGGCAATTTTATTTATTATCACAGGTCTTATGATAGCAGGCCTGGCTATTCCCATAGCCAATGCATGCACAAATTTTTTAATAACAAAAGGTGCAAGTAAGGACGGGTCAACAATGATTACCTATTCTGCTGATTCACATGTTCTTTACGGCGAGCTCTATTACTGGCCGGAACAGGACTGGGAGCCGGGCACCATGCTTGATGTATATGAATGGGATACAGGGAAATTTCTCGGTACAATACCACAGGCAGAGCATACATATAATGTGGTTGGCAATATGAATAACCATCAGCTGGCTATTGGAGAGACTACTTATGGAGGCAGGAGTGAATTAAGGAATCCTGATGGAATAATCGACTACGGAAGCCTGATATACATTACCCTGCAAAGGGCTAAAAACGCCAGGGAAGCTATAAAAACAATGTCGGAACTGGTCGATAATTATGGCTATTACAGTTCCGGTGAGTCTTTTTCAATTGCCGATCCCGAAGAAGTCTGGATAATGGAACTCATTGGCAAAGGTCCGGATAAAAAAGGAGCTGTCTGGGTAGCACGAATGATACCAGATGGTTACGTATCGGGTCATGCTAACCAGGCAAGAATAACCACTTTCCCCCTGGCCGACGGCAAAACATCAATCACAAGCAGTGAACTAGACAAAATTTTTGATCCCTCGGTTGAAACAGTGTACGCACATGATGTTATAGATCTGGCAAGGGAAAATGGTTGGTTCGATGGCAGGGATAAGGATTTCAGTTTCAGTGACACATATGCTCCTGTTGACTTCGGCGGAGCCCGCTTCTGTGAAGCCAGGGTCTGGGCCATGTTTAACCGGGTTAATGACAAAATGGATAAATACCTTAATTATGCAATGGGATACGAACTGGATGAACGCATGCCATTGTGGATCAAGCCCGACGAGAAAGTGAACGTTCATGATGTGATGGAACTGATGAGGGATTATTACCAGGACACCCCTATGGATATGTCTGTAGATATTGGTGCGGGTCCTGATGGAAGTACCGTAAGATGGAGGCCTATGACATGGGAAGTGAATGGGGAAACATACCTGCACGAGAGAGCTACCTCCACACAGCAGACCGGTTTTTCCTTTGTTGCACAGTGCCGTAACTGGTTGCCTGATCCTGTTGGTGGTATACTCTGGTTCGGGGTTGATGATACCTACTATACAGTGTATTCGCCAATGTATTGCGGGATACAGGATATACCACGCGGGTTTGAGGTTGGCAACGGAGATATTATGACTTTCAGCGACAACGCAGCCTTCTGGGTCTTTAACCAGGTGTCAAATTTTGCCTACCACAGGAGAATGCCCATGGAAGAGGATATTAAGAACAAGCAGAGAGAACTGGAACTGGGCTATGTTGAGGAAACGGGTATAACAGACAAAATTGCGGCCGAACTATATAAAAGCGACCCGGCACTTGCTGTTGAATATATTACTGATTATTCGCTTGGCGCAGGGAATAAAACGGTATCCGAATGGAAAGATTTCTATGCTTTCCTCTTTACCAAGTATATGGATGGTAATATAAAGACAAAGAGAGAAGTGCCCGAGGGATATGAGTATGTTAATCCCAACCTGTCACAACCAGGATACAGCAAGAAGGAATGGTATGAACGCATTGTTAAGGACACAGGTGATAAGCTGAAGCATAAATAAGAGGCTAAAATTCTTTGCCTTTTATATTACAGGATAATTTTTAATGCTATTCTTTATTTTCTGAAAAAGAAGTTCTATATTTGCGAGCTCAAAATACTAAGGATTATGAACTTGATGAACGTTGTTGAAAAGGAGTATGCTGTAAAAAGCGAATTCCCTGATTTTAAAGCAGGTGA
>JAZBOI010000413.1:0-6598 GCA_036351095.1 Bacteroidales bacterium
GGTAATTCATCATACTCCGGTACTCATTTTTGTTTCAATAATTCAATCCATAAGTATACCGAACATAATCAGTTTTACCCTACCCCCTTTTCAATAAATTTTTGATGGGAGCGATTAGAGAATTTCATTTGCCTTAAGATTGCTTCATTTTTACTATCTTTCCTCTATAGAATAGTTAAGATTCTTATTCGCTATTTAAAATCAACAGATTTTATATAATTTATTTTCAACATAGTATCTAACTAATGAAAACCTGTCCGAAATGAAAAAAATCTCAATCCTCTTACTGCTTCCCTTGCTTCTTCTCTCATGCACTCAAACAGAGAGACCTGGTACCAGGTTCTCGATCACGGCAAATGATTCCATACTGGAAGAGTCGACTGACGGGCGTCTTCTTTTGTTTATCTCCAAAGATGGCGAAACCGAGCCACGCTACCAGAGCAGCGGTGCATACACATCACAGCAGGTCTTTGGGAAAGACGTGGAACAATGGAATGGTGAGGCTCAAATAATTGGAAGCGGTATCTTTGGTCATCCGGTAAATGACCTCAAAGACCTACCCGCCGGTGAATATTACGTACAGGCCCTGCTCCATAAATATGAGACATTCAACCTGTCGACCGGTCACAGCGTTAAGCTGCCACTGAACCGGGGTGCAGGACAGAACCTCAGGCGGGCACCGGGTAACCTGTTCAGCGAACCTCTTAAGATAGATTTTGATCCTGCAGATAATAACACTATTGATATTGAACTGAACCGGGTTAATCCACCTATCGAGCCGCCGGAAGACACTGAGTATATAAAGCACATACGCATGCAAAGCGATCTGCTATCCGAGTTCTGGGGAAGACCGGTTTACCTGGGTGCACACGTTCTTATTCCCGAGGGTTTTGATGAGCACCCTGAAGCAAAATATCCGATATGTATTTTTCACGGACATTATCCCCATGATTTTGGTGGCTTTCGTACTGAACCACCGGATGAAGACCCGGGCGATGATTACAGTTCACGCTTTGATATCCGGGGCTATAATGCAATACAGCAGCAGGAAGCATATGATTTTTACAGAACCTGGATTTCAGAAAATTTCCCTCGCATGCTTATTGTCGAGATACAGCATTCAAACCCGTATTATGATGATTCATACGCCGTTAATTCAGCCAACCTGGGGCCTTACGGCGATGCCATCACTTATGAGCTTATTCCCTATATTGAAGAGCAGTTCAGGGGTATAGGCGAAGGATGGGCGCGCTTCCTCTACGGGGGCTCGACAGGTGGATGGGAAGCACTGGCAGCACAGGTCTTTTATCCTGATGAATATAACGGCTGTTTTGCTGCATGTCCCGACCCCATAGATTTCAGGGCTTATGAACTGATAAATATCTATGAAGACAACAATGCATATTTTTATGAAGGCCCTTTTACAAAGCTTATAAGGCCGGGGCGACGTAACTGGCTGGGACAGATAAGCGCATCAGTAATGAGTGAGAACCAGCATGAGCTTGTACTGGGCTCTAATAGCCGCTCGGGCGGTCAGTGGGATATATGGGAAGCAGTATACTCACCAATGGGCGAAGAGGGTTACCCGGAAAGGATATTTGATAAGATGACTGGTGAAATAAACCCGTCGGTTGCCGAATACTGGAAAGAGAACTATGACCTGAGATATATACTGGAACGCGACTGGGAAACTCTGGGTCCTAAACTGGAAGGCAAGATACATATTTACGTCGGCGATATGGATAATTATTATCTCAACAATGCAGTGTACCTTATGGAGGATTTCCTTGAAAACACCACAGATCCTTACTACGGGGGGGAGATTGGATATGGCGACAGGGCCGAACATTGCTGGAACGGTGATCATGACCTGCCCAATTATATTTCAAGGCTCAGGTATAATGTGATGTATGTGCCTAAAATATTGAAAAGGATTGAAGCTGCAGCACCTCCCGGGGCCGACTTAAGCAGCTGGAGGTATTAGGACCTGCCCTGGCTGTCCCTCCATCCATTGCTTTATTGTCCCGGGCCCGGCCCTGTACCGTCCCTTGCTTCTCTTACTATGGCCTTTGCCAGTACGTCATTCGCATCGATGAGCGGTACAAATTCAATGGCCTTCTCCTTTACGGCCAGCGGTATCTCGCTGCAGCCCAACACAATGGCTTCTGCCCCCTCGCTGATTAACATCCGTACTACCCTTAATAGATCAACCCTTGCCCTGTCACTTACAGGTGAAGAGCCGGATTTGATTCCATATTCCATGTCGTATATTGCAGGGTGTAAAATCTCGTACTGTATATCCTCATCAGGATACAGGGCGTTAAGACCGGCTTCATTCATATATCCATCGTAAACCCTGCTGTTAAAAACCCCGTTTGTACCCATTATACCAACGTTCTTAACATCAGGATATCGCACTGATATATATTCGGCAACCTCTTTCAGCATATTCACCAGCTTACAGCCTTCCTGGATAGTATCTTCCACGGGTTTAAGTATCGCAGGGACATGTGCCGTATTGCATGGAATTCCAAAAATACAGGCCCCCATATCCTTCAGTGTCTTTATCACTTCGGCTATAATAAAACCAGGATTCTCATCTACCTCTCCAAAAAGGTATTCAGTACGGTCTGCAATCTTCTGAGGTAAAGATAGCATTGCCACCGGCAGGTGTTCCTGGTCTTTCACAGCACCGGTATTCTCGGCTATTTTTTTAAGCAGGTCTATCCCGGCATAGGTACCCATGCCCCCCACAACACCAATAATTTTACTCATCAATAGAAATTTTATTGTATTTTCTCATAATCTTTATCACCTCATCAAGGGGCAGGCTTTCAACAGTGTGTCCATCCATCCCCTTCATTGTACGTGCGGCAAAGAGTGAATTGAGTATTGCCTCTTCAGTGGCTTCAATAGCAGCAAGGAAAAGAGGTGAGACAGCATCATTGGAGAGAAAGCTCCCCTCGGTCAGATGCGAAGAATTCCCGCTGTCGATAAGGTTTTCCTCCGCAACGGAAAATGCGATCACGTAGTCACCGCTTCCATTGGAAGCTATACCCCCGGTGCGTGCAAGCCCCATGAATGCTCTCTTAGCCAGCCTCTCAAGGTTACGGGCATCCAGGGGAGCGTCTGTGGCTACAACTATCATACATGAACCGTCAGCCCCCCTGTTAACATTGCGGCTGAAGGAAAAACGGCCCAGCTCCTCACCTACAGGCACACCATCAATCTGCAATACACCCCCGAAATTGGTCTGCACCAGTACACCCACGGTATACCCCCCGAGCGAACCGGGTAAAGATCTTGACGACGTACCTATGCCACCCTTGAAACCAAAACAGACCGTCCCGGTGCCGGCACCCACATTTCCTTCTTCCACTTCACCGTCAACAGCCTTCCTTATCGCATCAAGCACATGCTCCTCCTTTACATGCCTTCCCCTTATATCATTCAGGAAGCCATCATTCGTCTCCCCCACAACAGCATTGACAGACCTTACATCCTCATTGCCCTCCCTGTTGATTGTATAGCTTATAAGCGCATTAAAAGCAAGCGGCACACTCATGGTATTGGTTAACACAAGAGGTGTCTCAATATTCCCAAGCTCCTTCACCTGGCTTATCCCCGTCAGCTTGCCATAGCCATTGCCAATATATATGGCAGCGGGGACCTTAAGTTTATATATATTGCCGCTGTGGGGCAGGATGGCAGTAACACCGGTCCGTATATTATCACCCGATATCAGCGTTGTATGTCCCACCTTTACACCCCTCACATCCGTAATGGAATTATACTGTCCGGCAGGCAATACCCCCGGGTAAATACCGTAATCCCTCACCCTTCCATTTTGAGAGTAGGCAGACAGGCTTATTAAAAATGCAAAACAGGCAAATAATATTATCCTCATGTAAGATCTTTATTTTTAGAATAACTAATTTAAACAAATATTAGCGCAAATATGAATATGACCAGGAATTTGTTCACCTGGATAAAATATTATATTATTAAATAGCATACGTTTTTTGTATATTTATATTTTTTTCGTATACTTGCATTATTATCGTAATGTTATTATAAAATGACAAGGAAAGGAAAGAAGTACAGGGACATACTCTCCACAGCCAGGGATTTATTCTGGAAGCATGGGTTCAAACGTGTGACAGTTGAGGAGATATGCCAGAAGGCCAATGTTAGCAAAATGACTTACTACAAGTATTTTCCCAATAAGATAGCCCTGGCAAAAACAGTGTTCAGCAGGGTGGTTGAAGATGGCGAGAAGCAATTCAGGAAGATAATGAAGGAGGACACAACGGCCACTGAGAAAATGGAAAAGATCATATTGCTGAAAATGGAGGGTACAAATAGCATCAGCACTGAATTTCTCCAGGATTTTTATACCGGCTCCGAGCCCGAGCTAAAAGCATTCGTTGAGGAAAGGACAAAAAAATCATGGGATCTCCTGATAAATGATTTCAAAAAAGCCCAGGAAGCGGGAATTTTCCGGAAGGATTTCAAACCTGAGTTCATGGTAAAAATACAGAACATACTTATTGGCATATTTGAAGACGAGGATATAGCAGCATTGTTCGAAACACGACAGGACCTGATTATGGAATTCGTTAACTTTATGATATACGGGATAGCTCCAAGGAACAATCAATAAACAGACACTCATACCAGTAACACAAAAAAATATGAACAATAACGCAATCATCAAAACAGATAAGCTAACCAAAAGATTCCCTATGGGTAAGGGTGAATTTACGGCACTTAAGGATATTGACCTGACCCTCGGTCTTGGTGAGTTTGCCGGTCTGATCGGTCCAAGCGGATCGGGCAAAACGACACTGCTTAATATTATTGGCTCGCTGGACAACCCGACCGAGGGCAGCGCTGTTGTCCTGGGCCAATCAGTGGGTCAGCTCAACGCCAGGGAGGCAGCGAGGCTTCGAAAAGAAAGCCTGGGCTTTATTTTCCAGACATACAACCTGCTTCAGGTCCACACCGTATTCGAGAATGTTGAGCTTCCCCTTCTGCTGCTTAAAATTGGCAGCGGGGAACGCAAAAAGATGGTACAGGATGCCCTCGAGTGGGTTGGCCTCACTGACAAAATCAGGCAAAAACCACCGCAGCTATCAGGAGGTGAATGCCAGAGGGTGGCTATTGCACGTGCCATGGTAAAAAAACCATCCCTGGTGCTTGCAGATGAGCCAACGGCTAACCTGGATGCTGCAAATTCCCATAATATTTTACAAACAATGGAGAAGTTGAACGAGGAATTGAAAACTACTTTTCTCTTTGCCACTCACGATGAAAAAGTGATAGCCTATCTTAAAAAGAAAATATACCTGAAGGATGGGAAAATTGATAAAATTGAAAGGGCGGGTGATGAAAAATGATGTAAGGAGAGCAGAAATAAAAAACTTCTTAAGAAACATTACCTGCTATAACAGTATAAAAAATAAAAGAGATGAAACTGGCATTTAAACTGGCATATAAAAACCTTATTGGGGCAGGATTACGAACCTGGCTCAATGTGATAGTGCTGTCCTTCTCCTTCGTTATTATCATTGCCGTCAAAGGTATCCTCGTCGGATGGGACCGCCAGGCAAAGAACGATATGACTGAATGGGAGATAGGAGGCGGGCAGTACTGGCAGGAGAATTACGACCCCTATGATGCATTCTCCCTGGAGGAAGCACATGCACCTGTTCCACCCGAGTTTGCCAGCGAGATAGAACAGGGAAATATGGTTCCCGTACTGATGACACGTGGTACAATCTATCCCCGCGGCAGGATGCAGTCGATACTGATAAAGGGGATTGATACACAACAGGAGCTGCTGGAAATACCGGCACATAAACTTGACACCGTGGTGGGAGCCATACCGGCGGTGATAGGGTCAAACATGGCCTCGGCAAACAAACTGGAAAAAGGGGATTACCTGACCATGCGATGGCGCGATGCAAACGGCACCTTCGATGCTGCAGAGATATTTATAAGCGAGATCTTTACCACCAATGTGCCCACCGTGGATGCCGGGCAGGTGTGGATATCGCTGGACAGCCTGCAGTCTATGTTACTAATGCCCGGCGAGGCAACAACACTGACTTTCCGCGACAGGGAAAAAGCAAGGGAGGACAGGGGTGAATGGAAGTTGAGGTCATATGAATACCTGGTCAGCGATATAGAGGAGATGATAAAGACAAAATCGGTGGGACAGTCAATTCTATATATCATACTGCTTGTCCTCGCCCTGCTTGCCATATTCGACACACAGGTGCTGTCAATCTTCAGGCGCCAGAAAGAGATTGGAACCTATGTAGCCCTTGGCTATACCCGGAGGGAAGTGGTAGGCCTGTTTACTGTTGAAGGGGGTATGCATGCCGTGCTTGCTGCCCTGGTGGGTGCCGTTTATGGCATTCCCCTCCTGGCATGGTTTGCAAAAAATGGAATATCTCTTGGCATGTCATCAGCGGACTTTGGCTTTGCCATGGCCGATACCATGTACCCGGTTTACAGCGCAAGCCTGGTAATAGGGACTACAGTGCTTGTACTCCTGGCCACAACAATCGTCAGTTACTGGCCTTCAAGAAAA
>JAZBOI010000414.1:0-2022 GCA_036351095.1 Bacteroidales bacterium
AAATAATAAACCTTGGTATAAAAAAAATATGTGACTCCAGGGTTACCAACCTGAAGGTGATAAAAAGTATAGATAAGGATATTGAGACCATATACATAAAACCACCGGCAAAAAGAAGCATCAAAAGCATTATCAGGTTTGCAGATGTCAGCTTCAATACCGAGTACTATACCATTAAGCTGCTGTCCGAGGAGGCGGGGCGCCAGGGTAAGGTCCATAAAATAATGATAATCATTGAGACAGGTGAGCTGCGCGAAGGTGTGATGGCAGAAGATTTCCTCGATTTCTACGGTAAGGTATTCGAACTGCCAAACATTGATGTGATCGGCATAGGGACAAACCTCTCATGTCTTTACGGCGTACTGCCGAACAGGGATAAACTGATACAGTTAAGCCTTTATGAGCAGCTCGTTGAAGCTAAATTCAATAAGAACATCCCCTTTGTGTCGGGAGGTTCATCTGTGACCATACCCCTGATCCTGAACAATACCCTGCCAAAAGGAATCAATCATTTCCGTGTGGGTGAGACTCTTTTTCTCGGAACGAATGTTTATGACGGCTCCCGTTATAAGAACATGGAAAATGATATTTTCAAATTGTATGCAGAAATTATTGAATTATCAGAAAAACCTATGGTACCTGACGGTGAGATGGGGACTAATGTTGAAGGCGAAGAATTCACTTTTGATGAGAAAGATATAGGAAAGACAAGCTGCAGGGCAATACTCGACCTGGGTCTGCTCGATGTTGATGAAGAACATATATGGCCAAAGGATAAAAGTATTAAATTCGCGGGAGCCAGTTCAGATATGATAGTTGTGGACCTTGGCAAAAATACTAAAAGGTACAGGGTTGGCGACCTTGTCGAGTTCAGACTTGACTATGTAGGCATACTAAGGATAATGAGTTCAAGGTATATAGAAAAAAAGATAATAAGGGATTAATAATTTTATATTTCTGTGATTGTCAATGCTGTACAGGCATGGACCATGCACAATGCTTGAATTTTCAAACTGATATCTTAATTTTAAAAAGATGAAAAAGCCCGTAGTAATTTTTACAATTATGCTGATAATTGCATCATGTAACAGCACCGATAAGGGAAAAATAGAATACCCTGAAACAAAAAAAGTGGATGTTGAAGACGACTATTTCGGCACTGCCGTAAAAGATCCGTATCGCTGGCTCGAGGATGATAACTCCGAAGAAACGGCTGCCTGGGTTAAAGCCCAGAACAAGGTGACCTTTGATTACCTGGAAAGGATACCTTACAGGGAAAAGATCAGGGACAGGCTTACCGAAATGTGGAACTATGAAAAATATACAGCACCCTTCAGTGAAGGTGAATATACTTATTTCTACAAGAATGACGGCCTGCAGAATCAGTACGTGGTTTACAGGCAGAAAGAGGGAAGCGAACCCGAAGTATTCATTGATCCAAACAAATTTTCGGAAGACGGCACCACATCACTGAGCACTCTCGCATTCTCTGAAGACGGCAGCAGGGCTGCCTACGCAATATCAGAAGGCGGATCTGACTGGAGAAAAGTTATAACAATGGATGCCCTGAGCAAAGAGATAATTGAAGATACAATAAAGGATGTAAAGTTCAGTGGCATAGCATGGAAAGGGAATGAAGGCTTTTATTATTCAAGCTATGATAAACCCAAGGGAAATGAGCTTTCGGCCCTGACCGATCATCACAAACTGTATTTCCATAAGCTTGGTACCGCACAGGAAGAGGACGAACTGGTTTTTGGTGCCGACATTAAAAGAAGATATGTAGGGGCTTCTGTAAGTGAAGACGGGAGATATCTTATCATAACAGCATCCGAATCTACCTCGGGCAATGAATTATATATCAAAGATTTAACTGTGCCGGGCTCGGAACTACAGGTAGTGGTGGATAATTTTGAAAAGGATCATTATGTGATTGAGAATGAAGGAACAAAACTATTCATCGTCACCAACCTAGATGCACCAAACAGGAGAATAGTGACCGTTGATGCCTCCGACCCGGGA
>JAZBOI010000415.1:0-4015 GCA_036351095.1 Bacteroidales bacterium
CATCCACACCTGGTTTCCTATCTTTATGGTTTTATATACATTCCCGTCATAATCAGTTACTGTACCAAACTCTCCATCGGAACTTTCTTTTTCACATGAGAAAAGAACAGCTGATAAAATCATTAGAAGACAGATCGTATTTGGTTTAATTGTAATCATCTTCATTATTTTCTTGTTTTGTATTTTACTTTTTTGTATTCTTGGTTTATATCAGAAAAGAAACATATTGCTTGTCTAATCCTTTATACAACGTACAGAATACCCGTACTCTTTGTGGCTTTCATCTCCCCGTCCTGAGTGCGAATTATTGTAATACAGGGCTCTGTCTATAACCTTGGAGTAGGAGGTGGTGCTACTCCACCATTTGCCGTAGCGACCGGTGCCGCTGAATGTTTCATTGTATAGGAAGCCACCGGGTAAAGCTTCGAAATTGCTTGAGCCAAAAGCCGTGTTGCTTATCAGCAAACCGGGATCCCATAATAATATATTTCCAGCCAGCTGGCTTCCTTCATTGGTACCTCTTGACAGGCACCCTATTTCATCAGCTTCTTCCTGACTCATACCGAGGTGCATTTCCAGCACTTTCCATTCATCATCTGAGGGGAGATGCCAGCCGGTCGGACAGGCTGCTGATGCAGCCGGCCAGTTGTACAGAACACCATAATCTTCATAGTTATCAGTGGCCTTTGCATCATCCACACTGGTCCCGTCATAAGACTCAACATAGTACCGTGGATCAGTACTTGATTCATTGGTTGGACTGTTCACGGATGGCAGGTATGCAAGATTTTCAGCCATCCATGTCTGGGTGCCTATTTTAATCGACTTATACTGTTTACCGTCCCGGCTATCGGTGAAGGTATTATTGTCTTCTTCCTGTTGAGGATCTTCATCTTCCGGTCCAGACTTTTCACAGCTGATGATTATTGCTATTATTAGAAATGAAAAAGAAAGTAGTTGAAAGATTTTTACTCTTTTCATTATTTGTGTTTTTATATGTCAGTTAATCAGTGACATGAACTTGTTTGCTTTAAATATTTACTCTATTTTCTGTATAGTACTTCGTTATTTTATTCCTCGAGGAGGATTTACTTTGCCCCGCCGCTCTTCAGTATTTCTGCAATCTCTTTATACCCGGCTTCAGTTGCAATTGAAAGCGGTGTTTTGCCCTTGTTTGATCTGGCATTGACATTTGCACCGTGTTTGATCAGGAAGCTGACCAGCTCTTCGTTATTATCTTCCACAGCCCAGAATAGTGGTGTATAACCGCCATAATAATCGGTGGTATTAGTTTCATCAATATTGGCTCCTTTTTCAAGAAGGAACTCGGCAAATTCATAGCTAACAGTTCCCCTGCTTAGCCCGACTCCGGTACACTGTGTAAAGGCACCCATTCCCTTGTCGCTTACTGCTTTTATATCTGCTCCTTTTGCAAGCAATTGCTTTGCAATTTCCTCCGAGCAACCACATGCAAGGGTCAATGCTGTAGTACCGTCATTACTTTTTATATTAATATCTGCTCCTTTTTCAATAAGGAATTTTGCCATCTCGTTTTTGCACCCGTTCAGTGCATGCATCAGCGGAGTATATCCATATATATCATCTACCTGGTTTAAATCGGCACCGGCTGCTATCAGTGATTTAACGGCATCAATATCGTTGCTACCGACCTTATTCAAAAGACTTGCTTCCTGTGAAAAAAGGGAGGTCGAAAAAAGCATTCCGGCGATTATTAATATTACCATCACTTTCATTCTTGTATATATTTTACTTATCTCCATTGCATTAGTTTTCAGTTAGTATTATAAACCTTTTTTATTAAGTTGTAATTTTTGTCTGGTCGATTATCTTTTTAGCTTTCAATCCCTTAAAGAAGGAAAAAATTCCTACCAGGAAGAAGATTGCAGCTATCGATGCCAGCAGGATATCGCCTGTCTTTATCCCGGGTTCCAGGGCTGATGACGCCGGTAGTTCCGGATCGTACCAGACTGTCACCTCTTTCCCTGCTGGATATTTTGCCTGTATTTGTTTTGAGGAATTAACATTATGATCCATAGGTGCTTCTCCAGCATTTATCTTTGATGAGCTGTACTTTTTACCATCCACTGAATATGTATAGGCTATATCCGGCTGGTAATGAGTCTTACCATCTCTGTTCCACACATCGATCTCAGATCTGGTAATTACACCCTGCACTGTAGGCCAGCTTTTCGATGAGCTTGCATATTGGAGGGGAGGGAGGGCAAAAACAAAAAATATAGCCCCACCCACCACTGCGAATATTAATCCCAGGGTCACCGGGTTGGCATTTCCCGGCTTTCTTGTTGTTCTGGTTCCTATTCTCATATTTTGCATGATTATTTATCTAAATCGATAAGTTCCCATTTAATAGATTCAAGAGGAGGACCTAATACTCCTGCAGGAACTGGATAATCTTTTGGTTTAGGTTGATCATCATCATAATTAAGCTGTTCGGTATGGGGATTAATTTCAGAAGAATATCTGGCAGCATTACCCGACACATAAGTATAGCTCCATTTGAATGTTCCCATACCGTGAATTGTTGATGTTTGTTCATATTTACTTAGTCCGGGGTAGTTATAGTCAAATCTAAGCGTACGTCCCGTATGCGGAGATACTGGTATTTGAGTCGGAGTTATACGTTTTAGCATATCGTAACGTATATCATCATTCTCGGGATCAGAAGTAGTTATATCCCACTCCATTTCTCTACTCCAGTTTTCTTCAAAAGAGATACTTGAATACTTGGTATAACAATCAGCCCCGGGGTTGTCAAGGCAATGAGTTTTTCCCTTAATTACTATATTCATATTCGAATCATAATTAAGTTTTTCAACCTGAAATGATCCCATGTTCATACTCCCTCTTCCATATACTTTTACGGTTCCTGATCCAGACAACATACTAACAATCATTGTATCTGTTCCAGAACAACAACGCACCTCTCTATGGTCATGCTCATTAATTAAGATTTCTCCTTTTACTGTGATAGTGTATTTCGTGCTTGGATTATTATAGGTAAAGATATGATTTATAATTATATATGGTCCGGTGCTGGCATGCCCGCCCACAGAATTTATTGTCTTAAAATTTTCACAATTATTCAGAGAATGAATTTTATCAAATGTACTGGTGTATATATTACAATCAGTATTTTCTGCCAATTGGGCATGATCATGGGCTCCGGCAATCAATACCAGTAAAAGAGGAATTGATAAATATATTTTCATTTATCCTGATTTACAATTACGGTCACATTTTCGGCATACCCATCACCTGGTAGCCTTCAGGTATCTCAAAGCTTTTTGCATCGGGGGTCCACGGTTCCAGGTCTTTCAGTTCCATGGTTGTACCCGACCCGTCAATATGGTTTATGAGCTTAATAGGAAAATCGTACTTTTCGGAAGTCCATACAGTGTACATTTTCTGGCCGGGATTATCCTTGTTATACAATCCTGAGCGGGTGCACAGTATACCATTTACGGTTTCTTCGCCTTCTACTTTTGTTATCCCTTCATCCTGGTACTGGCTGTATGCGGCAACAGGATCATTACCCATGCTCATAGGGTCTGAAGCTGATCCTTTCATGGCCATTTTTTGCTGGGGCATAAGGATAATAACCTCCGGGGATCCTTTTTTAACAATAATCACTCCCTGCATATTATTTTCGTTGAATTCATAACGGTATGCGGCATCGGCCGAAAAGACTGTAAAGACGCGTTCCTGGCCCATGCTGGTGAAGTGCATTTTGGCCTTGAACTGGGCGTTCATTGGTAACACCAGCAGGCTGGCAGCGAGAAGGACAATTAATTTTTTCATCTTTGTTCGTTTAAAAGGTTATCTGTTTTCAGGTATAATTTCAATATTGATGACTCCTTCATGGACCTGGAGGATTTTTTCGTCACCGGCTTTCCAGCTATATACACCGGAGGATGATTCACCTCCATATAAGCGTTTGGTCCTGTAGCTGAGTGGCCCCTGCTCATTATCAGGC
>JAZBOI010000416.1:0-4946 GCA_036351095.1 Bacteroidales bacterium
AAGTTCCTCCAGTCTTTCGATATGCTCGTCAACTTCCTGCCTGTCTTTGAGGTCAAGTATCCTGACCTTGTAGAATTCGCCTTCCATGACTATTTCAACATTCTTGCCCAGCAGCCTTTCCAGCCTGTCCCTCATTATCTCAGCATATTTCCTGGTTGTGAAAGCCCCCATCTGTATGGCCCAGGAGTCTTCAGTTATAGTGATCAATTCTTCCGTTACTTCGTGTATTACTGTGTATGAGCTGTCAGTTTTTGTTACGGGCACTACCACATCTGTCGTATCAGCCATAGCTATAGTATCAGCTTCCAGGCTGTCTGTACGGGTCAGTCGTAGCGTAAAGTCGAGGTCACCCACAATATCTCCCTCCAGTGATTTGCCTATTACAAAACTCATTGAGTCAGGTTCGCTTACCATGCCCAGTTTATTAAGCTGTGCCGTATCGGGCATTACAAAATATTTACCGGGTTTAAGTCCGAAATAGCTGTAATAGCCATCATACTCAGTGAGAGCACTTGCCACGACTTCCTTATTTTCATCCAGGTACCTGACTATTATACGTCCCAGCCCTTTCACTCCTTCCGGTCCTTCAAGCTTCACAAATCCTGCGGCTTCACCCACCACACTTACAGGGATATCTATGTTTTTCATGATATTAGGATCAACCTTAACACTGAGGCTTTCATAGGGCAGTCTCCATGCTATATTATAAAAACTGTTGGGATCAAGCTCTATATAGCATGCGGTGTATGGCTCCAGGCCTGTTATTGCAATCAGGGTGTCTTTTTCCGATTTATCCACGCGTCCGCTGCTTGTGCGTAGGTTCAGTCCCGGTGCACTATTCTCACCCGGGTCTTTTACCCCATTAGCATTATAATCGAGGAAGGGTCTGAGGATTATTCCGCCCCTGCCTACATTAGGTCTGTTATCGGCTCTCCGGTACTTAGTGCGGCCGTCATTTACCAGGCTTCCCCTGGCATATTCCACGAAGCTTCCGGTACCCTGTGAATATCTCGCCGAAGCGCCTACCTGGGCAAAGGAGAAATTATACCTGAAGCCCAGTTCGGCCAGGTTTAGATTAGACCTCATATTCCGTTCAAAAGACAGGTTCAGGAATGCCTGGTTGATGAAATGTTTCTCTATCCTAATCTTTGCGGAGATAAATTCTCCTTTTGAAAAACCATACTGTAACTGGGGCATCAGGGTTAGCCGCCCAGGGAGCCTGAAGGCGAAGGAAAGGTTACTATAGACATAGGGGTCGGCCCTGTCGATAAATATACCATAGGTCGTAAGGTTTGTGCTTATCCCCATCATCGATCCGGAGAATAGCCATTCACCGGTTACATAATCAGAATTTGGCAGTACAATCTGGTTTATACTAAAACGGTTATATGACGAAAATTTCCCAAAGCGTAGAGGAATTGACAGGGAAGCCTTTCGTTCTTCGAGGTAATTGAAACTTATTGCTTCCTGGTCCTTATCGTACTTATTGTATTTGATATCAAACTGGAAGTTTGAGGGAGATCGGTACGTGAGGTTGCCGCCGGCCTTTACTCCATGTATATACTGTCCTGTAAGAAGCAGGTTATTGGTAATTCTCAGCGAGCTGTTAATAAATGGCATTAAAGGGCTTGATGTCACAGATGAAAGGTATTCGAAGCCTGCCCCCAGGCTTATTCGCCTGTTGAGCCCATAGTCAACTTCGGCCCTGCCAAACCTGCTGGCTGAGCCATCTTCTACGATGCCTCCTCCTATAGTATATTCAAGGGTTCCAGGCGGGAGAAAATTGAAGGGTATATTTATGTTTTGTTCACGTGTTTGTTCTTCACCCCAGGGTCCGAAAAATTTGAGTTTAACAATTGTATTCCCATATACAAGTGGTACCTCGAAGGTAAAAAATCCTGATGCATCGGCTTCGGTATAGTCTACAAGAACATTATTAACATAGAGTTCCACTATCCAGCCCGGTTCTGTGCGGTCGCTTAGTGTATAGGTTCCAAAGGATCGCCTGTAAGTAGTGGGGGTATTGGTTAGCTGAGCACCAATTACAGGGTTATATATTGTTGAGTGGGCATAGGTTGGAATTTTACCTGCTCTTACCTGCCGTAGCAAGTTATTATCATTATTTACGTAGCGCCAAAGGTAATGTTGTTGTCTTTCCGTAAAAGCTTGTCGTGTGTCGTAGTTAAGCGAGGCAGTTGCTTCCCCTCCAAGGATCATTGCACCCAGGGAGAGGTTTAAGCGAGCGTTGGAAGGACCGCCGATCTGCTCTGTAGCAATAGCTGACCAGTCGGCCATGCCAAACCTGAACATGGGGTATGTTCTCTGTACAAGGGTATCAGCTTCCTTTTCACCTGAGCGCAAGCGGGAGAGGTTTTTGCGTATTTCTTCCTGGCGCATCTCACGGATAAGGGGCAGGTCAAGCTGCGTTTCGAGGGTGACGCTCAGTGCCCTGAAATTGAAGCTACAATAAAGACCAAATATCTCACCGAAATATGATGACTTTAGGTAGAGGTTTGACTCTGTTTTTATAAGGTCCCCAGGACCCAGGTTAATTATCCTGTCATCGTATTGTATCGTGTTATTCAGCCTGTCAATAAGGTATGTATTATCAGGGCTGATGAAAAAACCTGAGACCGATTCAAAATTGTTGGCAGGCGTGTTTTTTATTTTCAGGAAATCGAATAATTCGCTTATGGCCAGGTAGGGTTCCCTGCCCTTGATCAATGCCTCTATTTCTGTCCCACCGACCCTGGGCACTTTAAGGCTCACGGATATTTCATATGCTTCCTGCTGGTTTTCCACTCCCTGTGCCAGGATACTAGCAGATGGCTGGACCAGAAATATTAATGACAGGAATATGAGCGAACCCCGGAGGGTCGAAAGTATGTCTTGTAACGATTTTACTTTACATACTTTGCTCTCTTTCATTCGTCCTCCCTCATTAATAGGCAATTATTCCTGTACAAAAATTATATCATAAGTTCCGCTATAGTTCCCTGGTGGATTGGCGACAGAATTGCCTATTGTTAAAGTACCTCCTACACTGATCAGGTTCGGGAAAGGGGGAGTGGCTACGAAAGGAGATGGTGGATCTGAGCTGCCGACAGTTAGTGTAATTGATCCGCCATTGCTACCGTTTAATACAGCATCCGGACCATTAAGTATTGATATCACAGTTCCAGGGGTTGCCCTGAGTTCATAAACCGTCGGATAGTAAGCAAAACCCAGGTCGAGTAAGATAACATCTCCTGTTGATGAGCGGATGCCGGTGGGGCTTACGGTAACAGTGCCCCCTGCGGCACCATGTGTAAAGGCACCAAAGGTCAGTTGCTGTGCCGTCACCGTTATCCTGACCGGACGTGGTGGAGGTTCCTGGGCGAAAGATGCATATGGAAGTAATAAAAGAATGATTGCTACCAGGTGTGTGGCGGTAATATCATAATACTTCCTGTTTTGCTTCTTTTTTTCCATCAGTTAGCTATAAATATTTTCCTGGAGCCGGACCTGTCACCTGTCCTGTAATTAATAATATATATACCCCTGTGAGGAGGGGCCTGGTACTCATAATATCCTGGTTGCCTGATGATTTGTTTAGAAACCAGCTGGCCGGTAAGATTAAAAACGGATAGGACCCCTTCCCTGCCTTTTACTTCGTATATGTTGGTTCTTAAAAGGCTATTTGAACTATATACATCAAAAAGTGCATCTTGAGAAATAGGGTCCTCGGTACCGGTTGTCGTAGTTAATATCTCAAGATAGAACCTTCCGTGGTATTCTCCAGCTTCAAGATTTACACTGTAGAGAGAATCCCCGGTGAGACCCTTCCTGCTTTCTGTTAAATAATCATGCAGCACAATATCCAAGTTATCAAAATATGCATCTTTATCAATGATCCTGAAATTTATTGTTCCGCCGCGGTTGATTTTCAGGCCAAGTGGTATTGACTGTATTGATTCAAAATTATCAGGTATAGCATTTATAGAAAGCTTTTTATTATCGTTCACCGTAGCATAGAGATTTGGAACCTGGAAATCGGTATTCAGGATCTTGAGTGCTTCTATTTGACTGTCAAAATAAGCCGATGCCATATTATGGACGTATATGACGAGTGGATCTGTACTTTCAGCATCATCTTCAAAGGCAGCAGCTATACGGATCAGTGGTTTATCATCGCTTTTAGACAGGGATGCTGATTTAAAGAAGGACTGTGTCTGGTTATTAACCCTTACATCATTATTCATTCCGAGTGTTCCTGTAACCGGGTATGAACCATCGGAGACATGTACAAAGAAGCCCTGCATTGAAGGGATAACGGATGTGACGCTGCCATCGCTGGGAATACCGTTTACATATGAGCTGTAGGTACCACCGTATTCATCGCTTGCACTCGACTTAAAGAAATATATGGCATCATCAATATTTGTTTTGGTCCATCCCGAGGCAGCATCCCAGTCAATTGGCGAGGGGTAGGGATTTCCAACAAGGTTGAGTCCCTGTGTATAGGTATTATTATTGTTATAAAGAGTTAGAGACAGAGGTCCGTTATTAAGTTCGCCGTTAACATCAACCGTATTGGGAATGGATACTGCTCCGAAATGTACAGCATAGCCTTTCATAGGTTCCAGTAGACCTGCCGGGTCTGTGTAGTCTACCCATCCTGAGGTAGTACGACTTTCATCATATTCATAAACGGTGGGGAACCAGTAGGTGAGATCCATGTCATCAGCGAAGTCATTTACAGTAGCTGACTGGAAGGGAGAGCTGAAATATTTATAGCCAAAGCTGCTGGCAAGGTATCTTTGCATAGTAACATCCCCGCTTACCGTGCCGCTGCCTGATCCATCGACAAGGGCTGTAGCGGAGGCTGTGGAAAGCAGTGTCAGGTTTCCGCCTGATTGCAGCGTCCCGCTAACAGGGTAGAGTATTCCTGCCAGGTTTAGTTCGCC
>JAZBOI010000417.1:0-4515 GCA_036351095.1 Bacteroidales bacterium
GGATGTTTATATCACAAAGCTCAGAAAATACCTGTCTGACGACAAAAATATTTCCATCAAGAATATTCATGGTGCAGGTTTCCAGATGGTAATAGATGATGATTAAGGACGGAGAACTGAACTGTTGAAATGAAGAGGCAGGAGCATATCAATACCTTCCAGGATATAGATTTTTGACTTTCCGTAAAGGATCACCCTTATTTTCTTACCCGACCGGTCTTCCTCTTCAGCCAGGACCTGCCTGCACTTGCCGCAGGGCGACACCGGATGGTTGGTGAAATCTTCTCCCTTTCGTGCACATATAGCTATTGTCGTAATAGCCGAAGCAGGATAATTGGCGCCGGCATATGCTACGGCTGTTTGCTCGGCACATATGCCCACGGGGAAAGATGCATTTTCCCGGTTGTTTCCGCTGATTATCTCCCCGCTGTCAAGCATCAGTGCAGCACCTACCGAAAAATTTGAGTATGGCGAATAAGCCGAATGGCTTGCTTTGATAGCTTCACTTATAAGTTGCTGATCCCCGGTACTTAGTTCTTCCGGGGAAAGATATTCCTTAAGGGTGATTTTAATTGTTTTCTGCCTGGCCATAGATAATATATATGCTGCAAAATACAAAAAATATTGTCAACCCGGATTAACTGTTGACCTGCCTTGTTCATAATCTTAATAATTATATACGAATAGTTAATTTCTTCCCGTTTAATGGAATGTGAATCAATCTAAGCATATTATTTTTACAGGAAATTATTCCAATGAGACTTTTTTCTTACATATTCTTTATAGCAATTCTATTTTCTTCCTGCCAGTCGGTGCGATTTGCAGGGACTGATGTTCCACCGCCTGCTGCTGACCGTAATGTTGAAGCTTATATTAAGCAGTATGCCGATCTGGCGATGAGCGAGATGCGCAGGACAGGGGTCCCTGCAAGTATTACACTGGCACAGGCCGTCATTGAAAGTGATTATGGGCGCAGCAGGCTGGCCCGTGTGGCCAATAATCATTTTGGCATTAAGTGTCATAACGGCTGGACGGGAAGACGGATCTATCATAATGATGACAGGCGTGGCGAATGCTTCAGGAGATACAGGGATGCAGATGAATCTTTCCGTGACCACTCTGACTTTTTACAGCGGGGATCAAGGTATGAATTCCTCTTTCACCTTGGGCAGGACGATTACAAGGGATGGGCCAGGGGCCTGAAGAGTGCAGGATATGCTACCAATCCGAGGTATGCGAATATGCTTATAGATATGATAGAGAAGAACAGTCTGCACCTTTATGATGAGATGGTATTAAGTGGCAGAGGCAATGTGCGGGCAAAGGTGCTGGATCCTGTACCCACAGAAAAGATACAGCATGAAGCAATGAAGGAGGAGGATACTGTCAGCCCGATTAAGTCAGATGCTGACGGATATGTTATTGAGCGGGGCAGCAGGGTAAAAACCAGGAATATGCTTCCTTATATTGTTGTAAGAGAAGGAGATACTTTTGAGAGTCTTGCCCGCGAGTTTGACTTATTTAGCCGGGAATTACAAATATTCAACGATCTTGATGATAATGCTGATCTGCAGGCCGGGCAGGTTCTGTACCTGCAGATTAAAAGGAACAGGGCAGAAAGGGGAAAGAACTATCATATTGTAAAGGAGGGAGAGACTATGCATTCCATTTCACAGCTTTACGGGATAAGGCTCAGGGTTCTTTACAGGAAGAACAGGATGGAGCCTGGACACGAGCCTGGTCCCGGTACAGAGCTGTGGTTGAGAAAGACTAAGCCGGAGGGTCTTTAATTACCCTGGTATCTGTTATATCAAAACCCCTGAGGAATTCATCCACCTGCATAAATTTCCTCCCTTCCATCTGTATCCTCTCTATGTCAATGGTGCATCCTCCGGTCCCGATCCTCAGGAAGGTCTTACCATCACTGTCGATCTCTCCGGGTTTGAATTGCCTGTATTTCCTGAGACATTTGCATTTGCCTATCTTAACCGTAAAGTCAATCGATCCTTTTCTGAAGATGGTCCTTGCTCCGGGATGCGGAAAGAGTCCACGTATGAAATTATACACATCGCGACTCATCATATCCCAGTTTATGTAACAATCTTTGGGATGTATCTTTGGAGCTTTTTTCAGTGTAGCATTATTCTTTACCAGGCGGGACTGGTCTATGGTTCTGAAGCTGCCCTTTTCAAGTGCTTTGACAGTTTTAACAACCAGCTTAGCTCCTTCACGCATAAGTTTGTCATGCAGGTTGCCGGCACTGTCATCAGCGGCAATGTTAACCTTCTTCCTGAACAGTATTTTACCTGTATCGATATTCCGGTCGATCAGGAAGGTAGTAACGCCGCTTGTTTTTTCCCCGTTAATGATTGCATGGTTAATTGGTGCCGCACCCCTATATTGCGGCAGTAAAGAGGCGTGCAGGTTGAAGCAGCCCAGACCTGGTATTCTCCATACTTCTTCCGGTAATTTCCTGAAAGCTACCACCACCATTATATCCGGCTCAAGGTTTCTGAGCAGCCTGATAAAGGAAGGATCATTGAGATTATCCGGTTGCAGGAGGTTTAAGAGGTTATCGGATGCATATTTAGCTACAGCCGGTCTCTGCATTTTGAGGCCCCTGCCGGCAGGTTTATCGGGAGCAGTAACCACGGCCACGACATTATAGCCATTCATGAGAAGGGAGCCAAGGCTGGGAACGGCAAATTCAGGAGTTCCCATGAATATGATTCGTGGTTTGCTCATCAGTGGATCTGTTTACAGCTAACAAAACTACAAAAATAATGAAGAAGAATAAGGATTTAGTGATAATCTTTAGCGTGGACTATATTAGTGTTTATGAGCGATCTGGGGTCAATGTTTCAATTTGGGACGTTTGTAGCAGCTAAGGTAATGCCCCATCTTATCGGCCTTGGTCTGAAGGTAGAATTCGTTATGCGGGTTAGGAGGTATTTCCAGGGGAAGCGTTTCAATTATTTCAATGCCGTAGCCTTCGAGGCCGGCTCTTTTAACAGGATTATTCGAGATCAGTTTCACCTTACCCAGGCCCAGTTCTCTCATAATATTTGCCCCTATACCATAATCCCTCTCATCTTCACCAAAGCCCAGTTCCAGGTTGGCTTCCACAGTATCCATTCCTTCTTCCTGCAGTTTATAGGTTCGTATCTTATTAAACAGGCCAATGCCCCTTCCTTCCTGGCTCAGGTATATAACAGCCCCTTTGCCTGCCTTTTCAACCATTCTCATTGCTTCGTGAAGTTGCGGACCGCAGTCGCAACGCATCGACCCGAAAATATCACCTGTGAAGCAGGAAGAATGTATCCTTACCAGGACAGTTTCATCCTTTGACCATGATCCTTTTACCAGTGCTGCATGTTCAAGCCCGTTGCTGAGTTGCCTGAAAGGGATAAAGTCGAAGTCGCCATGTTCTGTAGGCAGGTGTACTCTAAGGCCTTTTTCAAGAATACTTTCTTTTTCAAGACGGTACTTTATAAGGTCCCTTATTGATATAATCTTGATATTGAATTTTTCTGACAGTTTAAGTAAATCAGGCAGCCTGGCCATTGACCCGTCATCATTCATTATTTCAACCAGTGTCCCCCCGGGTTTCAATCCGGCAAGCCTTGTCAGATCAACAGCTGCTTCAGTATGTCCAGCACGTCTTAATACCCCTTTTGATTTGGCTTTCAGGGGAAATATATGTCCTGGCCTTCCGAGGTTTTCAGGTTTGGTACGTGAATCCACAAGCGCATTTATTGTAAGGCATCTGTCGTGCGCCGAAATTCCTGTGCTGGTTTTACTGCTTATAAGATCGACACTTACGGTAAAGGGTGTTTCATGTGGTGAGGTGTTTTTTCCCACCATTAGCTCCAGCTCAAGTTCTTCACATCTTTCCTCCGGCAGGGGTACGCATATCAAACCCCTACCATTTATTGCCATAAAATTTACTATTTCAGGTGTTGTAAGTTCGGCAGCGCAGATAAAATCCCCTTCATTCTCCCGGTCTTCGTCATCTACCACTATTATTAATTTTCCCCTTCGTATATCATCAATCGCTTCATCAATGGTGTTGAACGGACTCTTTTTCTTTGAATCTTGTGTCATTATTTATATTGTGATCCTGGATCTGTATTGATTATGTTACAAAAGTATTATTTGTAAGCTAAATTACATAGACAAAGCTTTAAAAATAGCTTTTCGGTTTTCATGACTTATGTCATGATGTCCTTTTTCAGAACACCAATTTTCCTGCCGAGATTACGGAAGAAATGGGTATATGTTTCCTTATTCATGATTGCAGCATCTGATGTGGCCTTATAAGTGAGAAATATGCCGACGCCCATTAATATAACCGTTGATTCCCACATGCCAAGTGGAACAGGTGCAATTCCTTCCTTCGCCACTTTCTCGCCAAAGAGGGTAAGGACATACCAGATGACAAAAAACAGAACGGCAATAACGACGGACGTGCCAAGGCCGCCCTTCCTGATTATTGCTCCCAGTGGGGCGCCGATA
>JAZBOI010000418.1:0-4586 GCA_036351095.1 Bacteroidales bacterium
GCAATAGTCAAACCATTTAAGGCCCTCCGGCCGCCAAAGGAACTTGCACATAAGGTGGCATGCCTGCCTTATGATGTGATGAATGCGGATGAAGCAAGGGCCATGGCCGAAGGGAACCAATATTCCTTATTACATATCACAAGGGCTGAAATTGACCTTCCCGCAGACATTGACGTACACAGCAGGGAAGTATACCGGAAATCCTGCGAGAATTTCAATAAGTGGCAGGATAAGGGGTGGCTGGTACAGGACGAGGAAGAAAAATTCTATGTCTATGCCCAGACCATGCAAGGAAGAACCCAGTATGGCCTTGTGGCATGTGCTTCAGTTGATGATTACCTGGATGGGGTAATAAAGAAACATGAGCTTACACGCCCCGATAAGGAAGAGGACCGTATGGTCCACGTACGAACCAATAATGCAAATATTGAACCTGTATTTTTCACCTACCCGGCGGTGAAAGAGATAGATATCATTGTAGATAAGATTGTTTCCGGACAGGAGCCTGAATATGACTTCGTTGCTGAAGATGGTTTTGGTCACCACTTCTGGGTCATACATGACCGGGATGTGATAAGTGAAATTGAAAAATTGTTCAGGGAGAAGGTCCCCTATACCTACGTTGCCGACGGGCATCACAGGACTGCTGCCGCTGCCCTGGTTGGCAGGGAGAAAAGGGAGCAGAACCCCGGCTATACCGGGGATGAAGAGTTCAATTACTTTATGGCCGTTCATTTCCCGGATAAGCAGCTCAGGATAATAGATTACAACAGGCTGCTGAAAGATCTCAATGGCAATAGCAGAGACGAATTCATTGCCAAACTTGGAGCATCCTTCAGAGTCAGTGATCAGGGTGAAGAAATTTATAAACCTGAAAGACTGCATGTTTTTTCCATGTACCTTGAGGGTAAATGGTATAAGCTTGAGGCAAAAGAAGAAGTGTATGACGATTCTGATCCCATTGCTTCACTGGATGTGACAATACTGACTGAACAGGTGCTTTCGCCCATACTTGATATACAGGATCTGCGGCGCTCAAAAAGAATTGAGTTTGTCGGTGGAATACGTGGCCTGGATGAACTGAGCAGGAGAGTTGACAGCGGGGAGATGAAGCTGGCTTTTGCCCTTTATCCCGTGTCAATGCAACAACTGATAAAAATAGCTGACACAGGTAATATCATGCCACCCAAAACCACATGGTTCGAACCCAAGCTACGAAGTGGCCTTGCCATACATCTGCTGGATTGAAAATTTAAATAGCTGCTTAAGCCTTGGTTTATAACCGGGGCTTTTCTACTTTTATGCCTTTATTGGTCATGAGCACAATTGCGGAAAATATTAAACTTCTCAGAAAGGAATTGCCTGAAAAGGTTAAACTTGTGGCTGTATCAAAGACAAAGCCTGTTGAGGATATCATGGAGGCCTATAATGCAGGCCACAGGGTTTTTGGTGAGAACAGGGTGCAGGAACTGCTTGCCAAGTATGAACACCTGCCCCGGGATGTGCAGTGGCATATGATAGGTCATCTCCAGAGAAATAAAGTAAAATATATTGCCGGTTTTATTCACCTTATAGAATCAGTTGATTCAGAGAAATTGCTGAGGGCAATAAATAAGGAAGCGCTCAAGGCCGGGCGGGTAATTGACTGCCTGCTGCAGTTCCATATAGCCAGGGAAGAAACAAAATTCGGTTTTAGCAGTGAGGAAGCTGTTGAAATGATTGAATCCGGGCTGACAGATGAACTCAAAAACGTGAACATAAGGGGTGTTATGGGTATGGCAACCTTCACTGATGACATGGAAAGGGTAAGATCAGAATTTGTTTTTCTCAGATCAGTCTATGAAGATCTGAAAAAACGTTTTTTCAGCCGGGATAATAATTTTTGTGAAATATCAATGGGAATGTCGGGTGATTATAAAGTAGCACTGGAGGAAGGCAGCACCATGATAAGGCTGGGAACCCTGGTTTTCGGAGAAAGATATTGTAAAATAGATAATTAAATTTTAAAAATGATGAACCTGGAATGCAGTTACATGGGTTTAAAAATGCGTAACCCGCTCATTGTGAGCAGTAGCGGACTTAGTGACAATCTGGATAAAATCAAGGCTGCAGCGGATTACGGCGCGGGAGCAGTGGTACTGAAATCAATATTTGAAGAACAGATAAACTATCAATCAGGTAAGTTGCTGGGTGATTCTGATTACCCTGAGGCTTCAGATTATATAGCTTATTATACCAAAACACATTCGCTTGATAACTACCTGAAACTTATCAGGTCGGCGAAGGAAGCAACTGATATCCCCATTATACCGAGCATTAATTGTGTTACAGCTGATGACTGGATTAGTTTTGCGAAGCAAATTCAATCAGCCGGCGCGGATGCCCTCGAGGTAAATATGTTTTTCCTGCCCCTTGATGAGAAGCTTAGTCCTGAAAAAGCAGAAAAAATATACCTTAGCCTGGTTGAAAAATTGAGAAAAACACTGCAAATACCTTTTGCAATTAAGCTGGGGCAGCGCTTCTCAAACATCTTCTACCTTATCGATCAGCTCTATAAAAGGGGAGTTGACGGGGTTGTTCTCTTTAACAGGTTTTTTGAGCCTGACATAGACATTAATTCAATGAATATTATACCTGCTTCCGTATTCAGCAGCGGTGATGATAAGAGACATGTACTCAGGTGGGTAGGTATGGCATCGGCTATTAATAACCGGATGAGTATTTCTGCATCAACAGGAGTGCGTACGGGTGATGATATAGTGAAATACCTTCTTGCAGGTGCGGATGCAGTGCAGGTCTGTTCCATTCTTTACAGCGAGGGACATGAATATATACGTGAATTGCTTGCTTCAGTGGAATCGTGGATGAAATCAAAAGGCTTCAACAACATTGAAGAATTCAGGGGCAGGTTAAACTACAGGAATTTCAAGGATTTCAAGAAATATGAGAGGGCACAGTTCATGAAATACTTCTCAGCTTACGAATGAATAATTGATGAGCCTGGGGTGTAATATTATTCAGTGTATTTTGCATTACTTTGAAAAATAAAAATTTAGTGCTAAATTGGGCAGAAAATAGACCAGCAAACTAAACAATAAATCATGAAGAATAAGTTACTATTGAAAACACTATATTTATCTATAGCTGTTTTTACTTTTGCTCTTCTGTTTAACAGTTGTAAGTCAGGTGGTACAGAGGAGGAAAAGAAAGTCCCTGTGGAGATAACGGAAATCGATGAAGACCTGCTCGAGAGTGTTGACAGGGCGAAGAAAATATTTTATTCTCTTCCATCGCCCCTTGAATCAGCCATGCTGATAAAATCGGCAGGTGCGAGCTTCAATGAAGAATTGTTGAACGCCACGGAAAATACCACAAGGTATACAACAAATAAGATGATGGCCCTCAATCTCGGTATTTATACCTGTGACCTGAGTTTTGCAAGCCTTTATGACCAGACACAGCTGGTCATTGAATATATGTCTGCTGCCCAGGAAATGGCCGATGGCCTCGGGATACTCGATGCCATTAATGAACAAACAATTCAGAGGCTGGAGGAAAATATAAATAACAGGGATGTGATACTGGATATTGTTTCCGAGACCTTTCTCAATTCCAGTTCCTACCTTGAGGATAATGAGCAGCATGCAATAGCTTCGATAGTTCTTGTAGGGGGTTGGATGGAAGGTCTTTACATTGCAACCCAGATTGTCGACATGAAAGAATTTGACCGGGATAAGCTGGTAGGAAGGATTATCGACCAGAAACTATCAATTGGTATCATGCTTCAGCTATTGAAAGAGAATGATGATCATCCCTCTGTACCGGAAATAATAACACAGATGGAGGAGCTGAAGACTATCTTTGACAAAATCAATATTAAAACAACTGATATCACGCCTGAGATTGATGAAAAGACAAATATTACTGTTTTAAAATCAAGCGTGGAAACAGATATGACACCCGGTGTTTTCGAGGAACTGGCCGGTAAAGTTGCAGAAATCAGGTCATCTTATGTAAAATAGGTAATTATGAAACGATTTGTACAGATAAGTTTAATTCTAACATTGCTCTTTGCATTCAGTGCATTCAATGCCAATGCCCAGTGCAAGGGCTTCGCCAAGAAAATTTGTAAAGAAGAACTGGGTGCCTATACGCACGACGGGAATTATCATGCCGCCATACTCCTGGAAGGAGAGGAAGCTGAACTGTATAAGACATTTTACAGTGACCAGGATTACAGGCTTGCCATATGTGGATCGGAAAGCCTGCCCTCCATTGAGTTCACCGTTATGGACGCTAATAAGAAGGTACTTTATTCAAATGCCGAAAACGATTACAGCACTACCTGGGATTTTAAACTTGAATCAAGCCAGCAGCTGAAGATTGTTATTAAAGTAAGCACTTTTGAACAGCTGGCTGATAATCCTGCCAGTGGTTGCGTAGCTATTATGTTCGGTTTTATGACTCAATAAAAGGGAAAGGGACTAAAATACTTAAGCCAGGGGACTATTTACAGGTCCCCTTTTTATTTCTTAAGTTTCCTGCCAAGCCATTTGCCCGTATGCGATTCTTTGCAGTGAATGATA
>JAZBOI010000419.1:0-14766 GCA_036351095.1 Bacteroidales bacterium
ACAAACAGGTGGACAGACAGGAATAAAGGGATTGATGCAGTCATAAAACTTGTTAGCGAGGAATGGTTTTTTACCGTAACTATTGAACCCGATAAAAAGGAGTAGGCTTTGGAAGCAAGTGAGCTGTTAAAGAAAGTAAGGAAGATAGAGATTAAGGCACGCGGACTTACACGGCAGATTTTTGCCGGTGAGTACCACAGTGCTTTCAAGGGGAGGGGCATATCATTCAGCGAAGTCAGGGAATATCAATATGGAGATGATATAAGGTCAATTGACTGGAACGTAACGGCACGCTTCAACCATCCCTATGTTAAGGTGTTTGAAGAGGAAAGGGAACTCACCGTCATGCTCCTGGTTGATGTATCAGGTTCAGGTAATTTCGGAACCAGGGGTTCCTACAAAAGGGAACAGATAACTGAAATAGCAGCATTACTGGCTTTCTCAGCCATTAACAACAATGATAAGATAGGGGTAATATTTTTCTCTGATACTGTTGAAAAATTTATAAGCCCTCAGAAAGGAAGAAAACATATACTGCGCATCATCAGGGAACTGCTTGACTTCAATCCACGCAGCAGGAAAACATCGCTTGACGAAGCTCTGAGATACCTCACCAATGCTATCAAGAAACGATGCACTGCCTTTGTTATATCAGATTTCATGGCACCCGATTTTGAACGTTCACTGAGGATAGCTTCCAATAAACATGATATAGTAGGACTAAGGGTGAGTGACGCTATGGAGAAAGAGCTTCCTGATATGGGTCTGCTGTATCTTACAGATCCTGAGGCAGGTAGTAGTATATGGGTTGACACATCCATAAAGGCAGTACGGAAAAAATACGCTGAGAGATGGCTGATCCAAAAGATGAAACTGGAAGATCTGTTCAAAAAATGCGGTGTTGATTACGTAGATATTTTCACAGGGCAGGATTACGTAAGGCCTCTTATGAATCTTTTTAAGCTCAGGTCATGATGAGAAAATTATTTTCATTCATACTATCATTTCTTTTTTGCCTGTCGCTTGGTGGCCAGGATGTGACAGTAAAAGCGCAACTTGACTCTGCAAATATATACCTCGGCGACCAGGTGGATTACAGTGTTACAATAACCCAGCCTGCAGATATCAGGCTGTCAATACCAGCTTATTCAGATACTTTGTACAAGGGCCTGGAGATAGTGTCCCAGTCTGAAATTGATACCGCCTATTCTGACTCGGGGAAAATCACACTCAGGAAAAGTTTTACAATCACTTCATTTGATACAGGTTATTACCAGATTCCCCCTTTTTATGCTGAATATCAAACTCCTCAGGGAAAAAAGGCCTTTTACAGTGATTATGTTCCCCTGAGGGTTAACAGGGTTGATATAGCACCCCCGGACTCAAGTGAGGTAATTTTTGATATTGTGGGGCCTGAAAAAGTCGGATATGGAGCAGGTGAGATCCTTCCCTGGGTATTTCTCGTGCTTGTTGCAATTGTTGCCGGATGGCTTTTATATAAGTATTTACCCCGTAAGGAAAAGAAGGAGGAAGAAAAGGGACCGCCCATGCCGGATGAGCCTGTTCATATAATTGTCTTAAGGGAACTTGATAAGCTGGAAAAGAAAGGTCTGTGGCAGGCCGGTAAAATAAAGGAATTCTATAGTGAACTTACTGATATACTGAGATATTACCTGGAGATGAGATACGCTATTCCCGCTCCTGAGATGACCTCCTGGGAGATAATTAAAAGCCTTGGTAAAAGTAAGATAGAAGATGACCAGGTACTCCGCCTGAAAAACATACTGAAGAATGCTGACCTGTCAAAATTTGCCAAGTATAAGCATACTGCTCAAATTAACAGCAGCGCAATACCTGATGGGAGGGAGTTTGTAAAGGCTACTTACAGGCGTGAAGAGACTGTGGCAGATAAAGCAGAGGAGTTCAAAGAGGCAGGAATAGCAGATAAAGCAGAGGAGGTCAAAGAGGCAGGGATGGCAGATAAATCAGAGGAGGTTAAAGAGGCAGGTATTGCAGAGAAGACAGGAAGGGTGGAGAACGCAGGGGAAACAAAAGCAGGAAAGGAGGCAGCCGATGAGTGATATTACTTTTGCAAATCCCGCTTATCTGTGGCTGCTGCTTGTAATACCCTTACTTGTAGCATTTTACCTGCTAAGGCAGCAGAAAACATCACCTGCTCTGACTTTCAGTGCCGTGGAGCAGCTGCGTGATATGGCAGGTTCCTGGCGTACTTATTTGCGACATATACTTTTTGCCTTCAGGATAATTGTTATCGCCATTCTGATAATTATAATAGCCCGCCCACAATCAACCGATTACTGGGAAGATGTATCCACCGAGGGTATAGATATAGTAATGGCTATGGATATAAGCAGCAGCATGCTTGCACGCGACTTCAAACCGGACCGGCTTGAGGCTGCTAAAAATGTTGCAACCGAATTTATTAGCGGTCGTCCGCACGACAGGATAGGACTGGTAATATTCAGTGGTGAGAGTTTTACACAATGCCCGCTTACCACCGATCATGCGGTCCTGATCAACCTGCTGAGGGAGATGCAGAGCGGTATGATTGAAGATGGTACGGCAATAGGATTAGGACTTGCCACCGCCGTGAACAGGATAAAAGATTCAGATGCCAAAAGCAAAGTAATTATACTGCTTACTGACGGGGTTAACAACAGGGGAGAGATTGCACCGGTAACAGCTGCGGAAATAGCTAAAACAATGGACGTGCGGGTTTACACAATAGGGGTGGGAAGCCGGGGAATGGCTCCTTACCCGGTACAGACACCCACCGGTATACGCTATCGTGACATGAGGGTGGAGATAGATGAAGAGGTGCTCCAGGAGATAGCCGGGATGACAGGAGGTAACTATTACAGGGCTACTGACAACGAAAGCCTCACCGGGATATACAGTGAGATTGACCGGCTGGAGAAATCAAAGATTAATGTGCAGGAGCTGAGCCGTAAAAGAGAAGAATTCATGCCCCTGGCTCTTATTATGGCCGGGCTGTTGTTAGTGGAGATTCTTTTAAGATATACCGTATTACGTAAATTTTTATAGATAAAATATGCAGTTGTTTAAATTCCATAATCCTGAATATCTGTACCTGCTGCTGTTGATACCGGTACTGCTTGTTATTATGGTTTTTAACAACAGGCTAAGCAGGAAAAAGATTAAAACTGCAGGTGAGCAGTCTCTTATAAAAGGCCTGATTCCTGAATTTTCGTTCTTCAGGAAGAATTTGAAGTTCTTCCTGCAGTTAATGGCCTTTGTCTTTGCTGTATTTTTGATTGCAAGGCCCCAGTTCGGATCACGGCTGGAAGAGGTCAGGAGGGAAGGAGTGGAGGTTATCATAGCCCTTGATGTAAGCAATTCAATGATGGCCGAAGATATACAACCTAACAGGCTGGAACGTGCGAAACAGGCAATATCAAGCCTGGTAGACAAGCTGCGCGACGACAAGATAGGTCTTATAGTTTTTGCAGGCGATGCCTATACCCAGATACCTGTAACAACTGATTATGTTTCAGCTAAAATGTTTCTTTCATCCATCAGCCCGGGAGTGGTTCCCAGGCAGGGCACTTCACTTGCTTCAGCCATAAATCTGGGTATGAGCTCATTCAGCCCGGCCATGGATGAGAGCAAGGCACTGATCATTATAACTGATGGGGAAAACCATGAAGAAGATCCGCTGCCCCTGGCAGAGGAAGCATCAGAAAAAGGGATCGTAATTCATACCATTGGGATTGGATCGGCTGCAGGGGTACCTGTGCCTGTTATTAGCGGTGGTCGTAAAGATTATCTAAAAGACAATGAAGGTAATACGGTTATTACGAGGCTGGATGAAGATATACTCAGGGAGATAGCATTTGCCAC
Organism: Bacteroidales bacterium; assembly: GCA_036351095.1. Taxonomy (GTDB): domain Bacteria; phylum Bacteroidota; class Bacteroidia; order Bacteroidales; family VadinHA17; genus UBA9300. Next base: position 3,883 of record JAZBOI010000419.1, read on the forward strand.
AGGTGGCAGATATGTAAGAGCAAGCAATACAAATATTGGTCTGAACACAATATTTGACGAAATTAGCAGTATGAAACAACAGGAGCTTGAAGGTACGATATATACCGAGTATGATGACCAGTTCCAGGTCCTCGCGGCACTGGCCCTGATCTGTCTCTTAATGGATATACTTATTATGGAACGTAGAAACAGGAAATTAAGTAAAATCAATCTTTTCGATGTGCGGGTATAAGTTGACATATAAAATATTTACGGCCCTCATCCTGGTCTTAATTTATATGGCTCCCCTGGCCGGGCAGAAGCATAAGAAATATACCAGGCAGGGTAACAGGGACTACGGTGAGAAGAATTTCGAGGATTCGGAAATGCTGTATCGCAGGGCAGTTGATTCAGATCCTTCCTTCAATAAGGCAATTTTCAACCTGGGTGATGCCCTGTACAAACAGGAGAAATATGAAGAAGCCCTGGATAACTTCAGGCAACTTTCAGAGAAGGAAGTTAAGAGGGACATGCTGGCAGGATCATATTATAATATGGGTAATTCACTGCTCAAATCAGGAAAAATAGAGGAAAGCATTGAGGCTTACAAGAATGCACTGAGAAACGACCCATCCAATATGGAGGCAAAATATAACCTGGCCTATGCACAGGACCTGCTTGAGCAGCAAGAGGATCAGCAGCAGCAACAACAACAGGATCAGCAGCAAGAGAATGACAGGCAGCAGGATCAGGATCAGCAGCAAGATGACAAGTCCGAGGATGAGAATGAAGATCAGCAGCAGAAGGATGACCAGGAACAGGCCCAGGATAAGCAGCAGCAACAAGATCAAGACCAGCAGCAACAGCAGCAGCAACAGCAGATGTCCAGGGAAGATGCTGAGAGATTATTGCAGGCACTGGCCGAAAATGAAAAAGAAGTGCAGGAGAAAGTAAAGAAAGAAAAGGCCGCCAGGGCCAGGGTCAGAACTCTTAAAAACTGGTAAGCGCCAATGAGAAAAATAATTATAATATTATTACAGGTTCTGGTTTCTTACAGCCTTTTTGCACAGGATATAACACTTAAAGCTGAAGCTCCTTCGGTTGTAGCTGTTGGTGAACAATTCATGGTCAGCTGGACAGCCAATTCAAGGAACGGCGATTTTGAAGCGCCCGAAATAAGAGATTTTTATATACTGTCGGGTCCCCAGACATCCTTCAGCCAGAGCACACAGATTATCAACGGTAAGCTTACCTCAAGTATTTCCAATAAGTACACTTATTATTTACAGGCTACGAAAGAAGGTAATTTTACCATTGCGCCGGGCAGGTACAAGGTCGGGAATAAGGAATACCTGTCTGACGAATTGAAAATTGAAGTTGTGGGTGAAGACAGCGGTGTAAGCCGTTCCGGGGACCAGGATGCCGGAACAGATCAGCAGCCTGCACAGGGCGTGAGCTCTTCTGATCTCTATACCAGGTTACTGCTTAACAAAAGAGAGGTATTTATCGGTGAACCGGTGACGGCCAGCCTGAAAATATATTCACGTGTAAACCTCTCCGGCATACAGGAAGTGAAGTATCCTGATTTTCAGAGTTTTCTTAAAGAAGATATCGAAACACCACCCCTCAGGAACCTTGAAAGAGAAAATGTTAAAGGTAGCATTTATGGTACGGGGGTATTGCAACAATTCCTTCTTTATCCTCAAAGAACAGGTACAATAACTATTGAACCTGCTGAGCTCACTGTTCTCCTGCAGCAGCAGTCACGATCAAATGATCCTTTCTTCGGTGACTTCTTTTCAACATTTACGACGGTCCCTAAAATGATTGCCAGCCTGCCTGTTGAAATCAAGGTCAAAGAACTGCCGCCAGGCGAACCTGAAGGTTTCGATGGCGCTGTGGGTAAATTCTCCCTGTCATCTGGTGTAAGTGCAGATACGGTTGTTGTTAATAATGCCATTACCTACAGGATGGTACTTGAGGGACAGGGAAACCTTAAACTGATCTCAGCTCCTGAGCTTAAGCTTCCCCCTGATATAGAAATATATGAGCCTAAGATAAGCTCCGATCTCCGGACTTCTGTATCAGGCACATCAGGGTCAAGGGTATTTGAATACGTGCTGATTCCAAGATATCATGGCGAATTTACAATTCCTTCAGTTCAATACAGTTATTTCGACCCTTCCTCCGGTCAGTACAAAACACTTGAATCAGGCTCGCACCGGGTCGTTGTTTTACAGGGAGATGAAACAGAGGAGGGAGCACGCGTCTATGGAGGTGTCTCCAAGGAAAACGTGCGTTTCCTGGGTAAAGACATCAGGTATATTATAACTGGCCGGCCTAATCTGCGATCAGGACAATATATACTGGTAAAAAATAATACCTTCCTCTATACCTATCCAGGTATATTGTTATTATTCGTTATACTAATAATAATATGGCGAGAGCGGATAAAGAGGAATTCAGACATAGCCAGGGTCAGAAACAGGAAGGCGGCGAGGCTTGCTTCGAGGCGACTCAAACAGGCGGCAGAATGTCTCAGGAAGTCAGATACTGAAGGATTCTATGCTGAACTGCTAAAAGCAATTTGGGGCTACCTGGGCGATAAATATAATATATCACTTTCGGAAATGAGTATTGACAGTGTTAACAGGATACTGGAAAAGAATAAACTTGAACCTGCTTTGATTAACCGGCTGAAGGAGGTCATTGAAAAATGTGAGTACTCCCGTTATTCGCCTGACCCGGACATAAGTACGGCTGATGAAATGTACCAGAAAACCGAAAAGATTATCAAGGAAATTGAAAATAAATAATTATCAGGAGAATATGAAGCGAGCCATTATAATGACAGGCATTTTACTTATTTTTCTTCCCTGCCTGGCAGCTGAAGAAAAAAAAGAGGAAACAGCACGTTACGAGAAGGCTCTTGAGGAATACCGTAATGATAATTTCAGCGGGGCACTTGATATTTTTGAGAAGTTAATTGAAGGTGGCTATTCTTCATATAAGTTATACTATAATGCAGGGAACGCTGCTTTTAAGGCAGGTGATATACCTTCAGCCATTCTTAACTATGAAAAGGCTCTGCTTCTGAAACCCCTTGATGAGGACGCCAGGTATAACCTTGAGATAGCACGGACATTTACAACAGACAAGCTTGAAGTGATACCGGATATTTTCTTTATCAGGTGGTTCAATTTGCTGAGCCTGCTTATGCATACAAATAGCTGGGCCTCCTTAAGCCTGGCATGCTTTGTCCTTTCTCTTGGCCTTCTTGCCGTTTATCTTTTTTCTTCCCGCTACAGGCTTAAAAAGATGACTTTCATCGGGGCCGTCGTGATCTTCCTTATAAGCATGTTTTCATTTAGCCTGGCAATAAGAAACAAAGCACTTACTGCAGATAATGATGAAGCTATTGTTTTTGCACCTGTTGTAACAGGAACGAGCTCGCCTGGCAGCAGTGGCAATGAACTGTTTGTTATTCATGAAGGCACCAAAGTTGAGGTTGAGGATAAACTGGGCGAATGGTATGAGATAAAACTCTCAGATGGAACAGTAGGATGGGTTCCGGTGGATGCCCTAAAAAAAATCATTCCCTGAGCAACCATCCTGGATGTTTTTTTGTCTGCTTAATAAATAATAAAACGAGGCCTTATGAGATACCTTATTTCGTTTATCATTGTCTCACTGCTGGTACTTTCCTGTACAAAGCCAAACCATACACCTGAAGGACCCACAGATGTAAGGATAAGAAATAACACTGACCTTGATTTCAGCAATGTTCTGGTTGATACAGGAGGCGGTAGCTATAATTACGGTGATATTGCAGCAAGAACTGAAACAACATATCACAGGTTCGAAAAGGCTTACCCCGATGCTGAAATAACATTGTTTATTAATGGCGAAGAATATACTACCGGCGAACAGGATTATACATACGCAACATATATCGGTCCTGATAAAATAACATACCTTGTATATATTGAACAACCGGAGCTGAAGAAACTGGGAGTGGATGTTATACTTGAAGGACCAATAGATGACAAATAAAAAAAAATGTAATTTTTTAAAACATTTTTTGCTTTTATACGTTTAGTATTATGACTGATGTGATTAAATTCACTATTAGTCTTCCAAAAATTAGGTTTTTTGGTTAGGTTGGTTGGTTTTAAAGAGTCCCGTCCCGCGGGACTCTTTTTTATTTACGGCCTGCAAGGCAGGCCTGCCACCTTGCGTTGAAACCAGGCGGGCTAAGCAGGGAAGTTATGAAGCAAGCCGGTGAAAATATCCGGAACAGAGCTTAATTGTTGATGCGAATGGGGTTAATGATTAGCTAATGCATATATGTTCGCGAATGATTTTTCGAATATTCTTCCGCATTACAAATCTTTGAAACCGAAGAAAGGTTTACCTTTTACCCGGCATTAGGAATTTTCATTGTTAAATATGAAATTTGGATTTTTAAAGAAACCCGACTATTTACTTAAATAATTATCAGATAAAAATGAAAGACAACAAAATTAAAAGTGCCAGGGTGCCTGTTTACCGCGATTCAGGATTTGAGCTGACAGATGCAGAAACAACAAAGCAGGCGTTCATGGCTGAATCTGACAATGAACAAATTCCTGACAATTTTATCTATTCACGATACAGAAATCCAACCGTTATAGATGCCGAAAAAGAAATCATGGAACTGGAGGGAAGCAAATGGGCCCTTCTGACCCAGTCGGGTATGTCTGCAATTGATACCGCCCTGTCAGTATTCCAGTCCGCAGCTGATAACGGTCCCTGGCTTTTCAGCTCTGAAATATACGGCGGCACCGATTCATACATTGATTCAGTGCTTATTGCCAGGCGCGGAGTTAATGTTCAGCGCTTCAGTCCTGGCGGTATGTCATATGACCTTGATAAATTCGAAAAGACAATAAAGGAAATCAGACCATCACTGGTGTTTTTTGAGGTGATATCAAACCCTATGCTTATTGTAGCACCGGTAAAGGAAATCATCGGGATTATTCATCATCACGGTGCCGTGGCAATTATTGATAATACCTTTGCAAGTCCTCATTTAATAAAGCCACTGGAAATGGGAGCTGATATAGTTATCCATTCTGCCACCAAATACCTTGGCGGACACGGAAACATTACCGCCGGTGTTTTATGTGGAAATGACAGCGGCATAATGAAAAAAGCCATTGATTACCGTAAGCTGGTGGGGCATATGCTGAGTCCTGATGATGCTTATCGTCTTAAAACCCAGATGCAGTCCTTCGCTTTGCGTTTTAAGAGGCAATGTGATAATGCCCGATCCATAGCCCATGAGCTTGAAAAATCTGAAGCCGTAGCTGAAGTGTATTACCCGGGACTGCCCGCTCATGTCACCCATGCCACGGCAAAAGCACTCTTTATGGATAAGGCTTTTGGTGCCATCGTCACTTTCAGTTTTGAAGGAGAAGATGATGAGCAAAAGCGCATGCGAAGAGATAGTTTCATAGATGCAGTATCTCCTAACATAAAGCTTGTTCCAACGCTGGGCGATGCACATACAATACTGATGCCTGTTGAACCGATTTGGGGCCACAGGTATCCTGATCCAGGTATGATACGTCTTTCAGCCGGTTTTGAAGATACTGAAGAGCTGGTGGAAAGAATCAGATATGCGCTTGCACAATTATAATCTTTCTGTCTAAATTATTGGATCCTGCGTTAACTTCTCAGATCAGCGGCCCAAAGAAAACTGCGTTCATCAGCAACCTGTTTGTACCGTACCAGCATCCCCTGAAAACCGGGTCGTCCACAAAAATGCTTATATGGCCTCTCCCTTTTGAAAGGGACAGGAGGCTAACACTGCCTTTCATTTTTTCCAGGTTTTCAACTGTGCAAAAACCACTTATCAGTGGATCATCAGTATAAATGGCAACATTGGATGTGTAAGCCTCATCCGGGTCAACAAAAACCGAATGATTCCGGTAAACCGTTAAATTACGGTCATTATAACCGAAAGCAAGCGGATGGCTTGTATCAATATCGGTCCTGACAAATATGCCTCCTATGGAGTGTTTACCTGTTTCACCCCTCAGCCTGTCATATTCAATTCTCTTTTCCCTGGCTCCGGGGTTACGGCTGTCATATTTTATTTCTGCAAGCCCTGAACTTTCCAGGAATCTGAATGCATAGACAAGTGAAATGATATGACCACCATTACTCAACCATTCATTTATCCGGCTTATATCACGATCTGACAGCCCTGTATATGACCCCGATGGTAGTATGAGGGTGTTATAATCAGCAAGGTCGATCCTGCTGAAGCGGCTAAGGTCTGCTTTAGTGACAGGAAGTGAAATTTTCGTATCGAAAAAATGCCATAGAGCACCTGCATTTGAACTGCTGACACCATCGCCAGTCAGCATAAGCACTCCAGGTTTATCCAATGCCCTGAAACTGCCGTTTCCCAGCCAGGGCCCATCCTTTGTTACGGAGCTGTTGACAGGATCAATGCTAATATCAGCAAGCTCAGACGCTGCACAGATTAGGCTGTGTATCTTTTCAGGGTCATGATCCTGGTAGCGAACCGGGATAAACACTGAACCCCTGGAGTAGTTTTTTATGCCCTCCTGTGTTTCAATACTGAATTCATCCCATGTTGCCCTGGTTTTAATTCCCTTGTCCTGGATGAAATAAAGTGCCATGGCGGAATTGTAATCAGACCAGTCAAAAACATAGCCATAATCACTGAAAGCCGGTTTCCGGATATCTGCAACAGGCAGGCCAGGCAGTTTTTCACCCCCCGGTGCTTTTTCAAGTGAAGCAAAAGGTATCCCATAACTGTATACCATCGCCCAGGCAGTAGCGTCATAAAACATGCTGTCGGGCAGTTCGGGCGTTGCTTCAAACATAGTCCTGACCATCTTATACTGCTTCTGTTCAGTTGGCACAAACCATGACCTGCCGGCAGCAAAATCAATGCCGCCTGCTGACATATCACTGCTTAATGTATACACTTCAATATTATGCATTAACAAAAGATCAAGAAAATACATGTTCCTATTATGATCACGGCTGTCACCGAATACATATGCTTTGACCGGATCTCTTTCAGCTTCCCTGATGGCATCCCTGAAGAACCTGTTCATATAGTCATTAAGAAGTTCATGATTCTCTATGGCTGTACTTATTGTTGTAAGGGCTGCAATCAGCTGGTTTTTTATTCCAAGACTGTAGGTAAGATTATATCCAAGGTCTGTTTCCTGTATCACACCGCGTGATGAAGCCTGTTCGAAGAGTAGGGCCAGGCCGCCGTGCAGGTCACCATAGGAACTTCCGTACCCCGGGTATAGATTGTCAAAGGATCTGCCTGAATCGTAATAGTGACTGGAATTATTTAGCGCTTCTGCATATTCACCGGCAAAAAGCCTGTTCAGTTTTTCATAATTTTCGGTGGTTACAATCGGATTTTCAGATCCTTTCTTTGTAGGTTCAAAGAAGAATGTACTGTTTGTCCCCATCTCATGGTGATCGGTAATAACATTGGGCAGCCAGAGATGGTACCTTTTCATCCTGTTTTTGCTCTCCACCTGTGAGAGCGGGAGCCAGTCGCGGTTCAGATCAAACCAGTAGTGATTTGATCTTCCGCCGGGCCATGCCTCGTTATGTTCGCGATCATTGGGGTCGGCAAGAGGTGGGATGGACCTGTTCATGTTTACCCATGTGGTAAAGCGATCACGTCCATCGGGATTAAGCACTGGCTCGATAAAAATAACTGAATTATCCAGTATATTGTTAATCTCATCACCTTCTGCTGCAGTTAGATAATAAGCTGCAAGCAGTGAAGCCTCTCCACCACTTGCTTCGTTTCCGTGCACATTGAATCCCAGTTGCAGAATGAGCGGGACTTTCTTTTCTTCGTCGGTGAGCGATTGTTTGCCTGTTGACAGTTCAAGGTGCCTGATTCTTATCTCATCAAGATTTTTGTGATTAGCGGGCGAGGTGATTGTAAGCATTACCTGTGGTCTCAGCTCCACTGAATGTCCCGTGATCTCAAGATTCACCCGGTCGCTTTTTTCGGATAGTATCTTCATATATTCAACAATAACATCATAGCGTGTATGATGAGAACCTACATCATAACCCAGAAAGTCACATGGTGTGGGTATAGCAGGATTAAAATCGTTTTGTCCCGGGAAATAATAATCAGTCTGTCCCCTGGAAATCAAGCCAGCTGTCAGGAGGCTTAGGATAATGATCGCTTTTCTCATGTTCTGAAGATGATTAATGGATAATATGAATATTAATATATTGCAGTTATGTATAGTTGAAACCGGACCTATCGCAGGTCCGATTTTTTATCGCCAGTCTATTGCTTCCTGTTCGGTAAAAATAAGGAACTCATTACACTGGCTGAAATGATTATTTCCAAAAAATCCACGGCTTGCGGAAAGGGGAGAAGGGTGAACCGACTCCAGCACAAGGTGCCTGTCCCGGTCAATGCTTGCTCCTTTCTTCTGTGCATATGATCCCCATAGAAAGAATACAATGTTTTCCTTCTCAGTGGCTATCAGTCTTATCACTTCATCGGTAAATATCTCCCAGCCCTTATTTTGATGTGAACCGGGAGCATGTGCTCTCACAGTCAGGGTTGCATTGAGCAGTAAGACTCCCTGTTTTGCCCATCTTTCCAGGTTGCCGCTTTTATGGCATTCAATATCCAGGTCATTTTTTATTTCCTTGAAAATATTTATCAGGCTGGGGGGATTCCTTACTCCCTCATTAACGGAAAAACACAGGCCGTGAGCCTGACCGGGCCCGTGGTAAGGATCCTGCCCGATAATTACAGCCTTTACATCGGAGAAGGGGCATTTATAGAAAGCGTTAAAAATCAATGGTCCTGGCGGATATACTGTATTGTTCCTGTATTCATTTCTCAGGAATTCAGATAAACGGATAAAATATTCTTTTTCAAATTCCTTTTGTAACTTTCTTTTCCAGCTTTCTTCAATGCGTACTTCCATTGGTAAATTATAAGGAGGGTCCCTATGTATAATTATAATTACGCAAATATATCAAATAGACATTAAAACAAAACTGCTATAAAATAGGGATTTAGAAATCAGCCGCTTTGTTAGCCTTTGTGGATAGGTCCGTAGTTGAAAGAGTATCAAAAATGTCATTCACTATGAAGAAATATTAGATATTTGTATTATATTTAAAATTAAGAATTTAAACATCCTTTTCAGGATCATAAGCGTATCATAATTAGTCGTTTTTAATGTGAGAGCATCAGATAGACTTCTATTTTATACAGGTGAAATTGATTTTCACTTTCTTGAGTCACCAATAAAGAACTGTGGTTTTGAAGCTGAATATACGGCTAATGTGAAGGAATTTGCTCGGCTTTGCCTCGAGAAGGAGTTTGAAATGATAATATATAACGCCTATGAGGAAGAGGAAGTTGATCCGCTTGTATTAAAAAGCCTGAAGGGTAAAAATAACCTCTTCACACCTGTTTTAATTATCGCGGGCAAGGAAGATAAGGAAGTTATGAATACAGCACTCAGGCAGCAGTATGATTTCCTGATTTTTCCCTTTAGCCCTGACGAGATAACGGTACGACTTCAACTGGCCGTGAAGCGGAAAATGACGGAGGTGACAATTCACAATAAGCTGGTCGATTACAGTATTCTCTTTGAAAATTTCCCAACCGGGATACTTCAGACTGATATAGACGGTAATTTTAAAAGGTTCAACAGGGAGCTTAAGAATATCCTTGGTATGAATGATATGGATTTTACAGGTATCAATTTCTTTCAGTTATGTCACCCCGATGATTACCTTATTGAAAGGCAAAGCCTTGACAGACTTCTAAGGAAAGAGTCGAACATGGTATCGTTTGAAGTAAGGTTGATAAACAATGATGGCAAAACCATTGTGAGCAGGATAAAGGCAAGCAGTGTCTGGAAAGACCAGAGCACCCTCGGGTCATTTATCTTCTCGATACAGCAGATAGTGTAAAAATATGTCAGCCTGATTAGCTGATATTATCGAGGGCATTGACCAGTTTATCCCTTATTGTGCCGGCTATCTCTTCAATTTCCTTTTCGGCAACCATTTTCATCGATTCCCGTGGATCGACTGCAGCCACTTCTGTATAACCATCACCAGCATCCTGAATGATAACATTACAGGGCAGGAGGGTCCCAATTTTATCTTCAGCCTGGAGGGCCCTGTAAGAGAAAGCCGGGTTACAGGCTCCCAGAATGACATAATTCCTGAAGTCTACACCCAGCTTATTTTTAAAAGCATCCCTTATATTAATCTCTGACAGTATTCCAAAGCCCTCTGCAGCCAGAGCCTGTGTTACTTTCTCTTTCGCGTTCTCAAATGTATCCTTTGTTTTAATGCTGTAGTAATAATTCATTGTAAAAGTATTTTTGTTCAAATTGCTTTGCTTACCCCGTTAGTATAACAGTAAAAAATGAGAAATGTTTTATTTGATACAATCAAGAAAAATTTATTAGTATTGCCGATTATTCAGAACCACTTATGTTGCTATGAATCATAAATATCTTCTTCCCCTTGTTACCGGCACGATAACAGCCCTTCTGCTCTCAATGGTCCAGCTAATGGTAGATAGGCCTGTCATACTACTTGAGAGATTTATCCCGGGTGCAGGGTGGATTGAGATCATACTCATAGCTTTTTATGCCTCATGGGTGAGCTTTAATATGCAGGATCCATCGAAGCAGGCAAAATGGAGGGTCAGGACCTGGCTTATTTTTTCAGTGGTATTTTTTTCACAGTTATTACTTGGGATCCTTGGCTTTGACCGTTTTTTGATGACGGGAGAACTTCATTTACCCATTCCGATGATGATAATTGGAGGCGCCGTTTTCAGGGCTGAATTCG
>JAZBOI010000420.1:0-2614 GCA_036351095.1 Bacteroidales bacterium
GATATATGATACTGTGTGCCAGTAATAGTGATTTGAGCGGCTTGATCCGTTTCGTAATTCATGCCCCACTTCCTTCTGCAGCTGCTCACTGAAATAATCCATACCGTACTCACCCTCACCCGTGGCCCATCCTCCTTCATGACCGTCGAAATCGAGCTGCCCCACGCCGGTATAATTAAAAAAATCAGCCAGCCTGGTGATAAGCTCCTTCTGCAGTTTCCAGTTCGGGAAGAAGACTTTATAGGGATGGTCAACAAGCCTTGCTATTTCATCCCCGGCCTTATGTGAGCCGACAGCCGTGCCGTATTGTCCCCTCTGACAATCAATAAGTTTATATGGTTCTGTCTCTGAAACACCTGCAAACCTGATTATTTCATCACCAAGCAATAAAGCCTGGTTAGTGTTCTTATAGGCATATCCCGCTGTATCATCGATATATATTTCTTTATCTGTAGCTGACACATCCTCTGCCAGAACAGTCCTGCAGAAGATCATCAGGTCTTTATCGGGGACCGGGGTAACAAAAGGATCATTCGTGGTTATGAAATTCGTCAGTGTATGGGCTCCAAGCCTGATACCTTCAGCCCTGGCCTTTTCAACACAGACCTTCATGCCATCCCATCCTCCTGGGAACTGTTCGCCGATAAGATCAAAATGGCCCCAGCTGGAGAAAGGATGTCCATGATAAATGGTATTATAGCCAAGCTTCTTAGTATATTCAATCATCTCATCGATATTGTCTTCAGTGAATGTGGTGATCAGGTAAGGCTTATTAGCCTCGGGGCTTGTCTTTGACCAAACACCATTGATGGTTGAGTGAGGCAGTCCCTGTTCAATCTCTATCTCCTCAATTACAGCCAGCACATCCTTTTCGTCACATCCAAATAGTGCTATTGCACTTCCTTCAAGACTCCCATCCGGGTTTGCAGCTATGTAAGCACACGGTATACTGTTATTCCGGATCGGGTATTCCCTTTCCTTATTCCTGTTTATACAATAAGCCTGCAGGCTGCTGCCATAGTCTTCTGCTGTAGCTGTCGTGCCCCTGGCTGAATCACTTCCATCCGGATTCGTAAGCTTACCACCCGTGGTTTTTGCATTCAGGCTCTGTATACCAATTGCATAGGCATCTTCGCGGACCACGCCGACAATCTCGCCGATGGTTTCCTTAATGCCAAGGGGGAAGGGACCATAAAAAAGCACATCAATGCGATTATCATCATTGGTCTCAAGAATTTTTATCTTAAGGTAATTATCCAGTTCTTCGAGTGAAATAAGTATATCAATATCCTTATCAAAATGAACACGCACATTGTTTCCTTCCCACTCTGCTGACTCCGGGTATAGGACCTGCTCCTCCAGCCTGATGCTAACCAGATATGATTCTGTATTATGAGGGAGGTATTCCTTTTCACCGTAGACAGAGCTTATCTTTAATCGCTCATCCAGGCTTATTTTCAAGCTACCTGCCGATACAATATTCTGGGCAGAAAGATTAAGTGTAAAAAGGCTTAAAAGGAGAATAAATAAGTTTTTCATGGTATAAGTTTTATGCCGGTATCACAAGTTGTACAAGCGCCGGCAATTCTTAAAAAGTACATTATCTGCTTCGTCCACGCTGAAGCTTTGCCTTATAAGGTCAACAAGCGGCATATACCTCCTGTAGGTGTCAATACCATGAACAACAGCATCTGTTCCAAAAAGTATTTTTTCAGAGCCACACCTTTTTATTGCTTCAATTACCTTCTCGTTTTTAACCTCGCAGGTATCCCCATAAACATTATCATTAGCCCTTATAATATCTATTGCTTCGCCATTATCTGTATTCAGACCCATATGTACCATAATGAATGTGACTGAAGGAAAGAGCAGGGCTACTTCAGCAACAAAGGCAGGATCAGCCAGCCCGTCATTTTCAGTATGCACCTGGACCGGCATGTTATATTTTTCCGCCAGCCGCAGATATGGGACAAAACGCTCATCGGTAAATTTCATATTCGACAGCGAGGGATGCATCTTCAGCCCGGCGATATGATCAAGGTTTTCCTTAATAAATTCATCCAGTTCCCCGCTGCATTTTTCAGTATAAGGCTTAGGCCATAATGATGCTTTCAGTAAGGGACGCCCGGTCAGGGCATTAAGCGAAGTACTGACAAAGTGGATCAGCCTTCTGAAGGATTCTAATTGAGGAACCTGTTTTTCAGGCGGAGCAAGTTTTCCCCCTGAATCAAAATCGGCACTTTCAATGCTCGAGATCAGGGCAAAATCAATGGAATATTTCTTCATGGCAGCCAGCAGGTCCTCGCCCGGCAGGTCAGAAACCCTGTTTTTGCCAACACTGTATTGAATTTTTCCTGTATGGGTGTGTGAATCGATAATCACTTCGCAAGTTTTAATGCCTCTAAAATATATAATATCCTCCTAAGCTGTGCACGGTATAAGATTTATATGAAAATATCATGATCTGCTTAAGATTGACATTATTTATGAACATGTATCCTGCCATACTTTCAATATCCTGAATAATTAGCCATTTATCATTACCTTTAAGCCAAAAGCAATTTTATGAAAATTAAATTCCTCGGGGCTGCCAGGGAAGTAACGGGCAGCAAGC
>JAZBOI010000421.1:0-4413 GCA_036351095.1 Bacteroidales bacterium
CCCCGGCAGCTTTAATTCATCTTCTTCCCCAGCCTCTTCTCCACTGTTTTGCTCCTGCACATCGGCCGATTCATCGATCTGCAAAATATCTTCACCGCTGATTTCGCTCAGGCGGGTTTGTATTTCCCGGATTAATTCTTCACGTGATCTGCCTGAAACCGGTTCATAAATCTTTGACCGGTCTTCTATTGCTGCACCATGGACCTTCCCCTTCTCCTTTCCTTCATCCAGGTCTGATAATTTACTCCGCTCATTTGGCTGCAGACCTGTTTCGCTTTCTGGCAGCAGTGAGACCTCTTCTCTGCTATCAGCTACTGCCTGCTCATCTTCCGCTTCAGGTCCTGGCTCATCTTCATTTGTTGTGTCGGCTGCTTCCCGGGAAAACCAATCTTCAGTATTTAACAGCTTATATAGCACTTCCCTGTCGGCGACATAAATGGCTGTTTCCTTTAACTTTCCTGTAAATTCAATATCGTCCCTGCGGTAGAGTGCATTCAACAATATTACGTAGGCCGTCTGGAAATAAGGATAATTCAAGCTGATCCTGGATATATCATTAAACTCTTTATCAGACAATACTTTCTGCCGCTTAATAATATTTAAAAAATCAGCTTTGTTCATAACTACCAGTTCACAAATGCCCTGTTAAAGATATCCTCAACTATCTGTTCCACTATCTTTTCGGTAAGCTCCTGCTCAACCTGGCTGAGCTCCCTGGAGCTGTCATAATCCTCGTACCTGGTAAAAGTCTGCTCGAAACTGAAGTCCGGTTCAACAATATTGGTGAATCTTACGCTTACTGAAATGGTGAACCTGTTCATGGCAGCCCTGGCATCACCCGATATTGTAAGGGGTTCGTTACGATAATCCGTGATTTCGCCTTCAAAGCTTACATCGCCGGCTTCATTCACAAAGTTGAGATTCGTCTGCGCCCTGCATTTATCCATAAGCTCATTGGTAAAGTACTGGCTGAGGCCGGGTTGAACAAGGTTAGCCCGGTTATCGAAGTATTCCACGTTTATTGTTTTCACATCAGGAGAGATGCTGGCACCACTCATGGAATAGCTTACAGTACACCCGTTGCCTGTAAATGCAAAGAAAAGAAGTACAGGTATTACCAGCGATCTTATCTCCGGGCCTGTACAACAGTATTTAAAGATTGATGTCATATTCCTTGATTTTCCTGTAAAGGGTTCTTTCAGAAATTCCCAGCTCCTCGGCAGCAAGCTTTCGTTTGCCCCCGTATTTTTCAAGTGCCTTGGTTATAAGCTCTATCTCCTTATCCACCAGTGAAAGGGATTCTTCAACTATTTCTTCAGTATCCTGTATCTGATCGGGGCCCTCAGCCCGTGGAAATTTCATTTCTGAGGTTTTCCTGCCGGCACCACTGCTGTTTATATCCTCAACGTCACTTTCATTATACAATCTCTGTATCACACCTGTACTCCTGTCATCAAGATGAATCGCTGATGATCCTTCACGAAGCATATCCAGAACAAGCTTCTTCAGATCACTCATATCATTCTTCATGTCAAAAAGAA
The DNA here is from genome assembly GCA_036351095.1 of Bacteroidales bacterium. GTDB lineage: Bacteria > Bacteroidota > Bacteroidia > Bacteroidales > VadinHA17 > UBA9300. The sequence continues at coordinate 1,542 of JAZBOI010000421.1, forward strand.
TCTTGTACAGGATCTCTCTTTCGGATGAAAATGAGCTTTCACTGTCTCTCTTAATGATGGCTGGCAGTTTAATGTTACCGTAATCCGGTAAATATGCCTTTAATTTTTCACCGTCTATTTCTCTTGATCCCTCAATAATCGATATCTGTTCAGTGATATTTTTTAACTGCCTGACATTGCCGGGCCATGAATAGGATGTCAGCATCAGCCTGGCATCTTCTGTAAGTTTCACTGCCGGCATGCGGTATTTTTCCGCAAAATCAAGAGCAAATTTCCGGAAAAGCAATAATATATCATCTCCCCTATCCTTTAAGGGAGGTATTTTTATCGGCACTGTATTTAGCCTGTAAAATAAGTCTTCCCTGAATTTGCCTGCTTTAACAGCCTGCAGTATTTCTATATTTGTGGCTGCAATAACCCTTACATCTGTTTTTTGAACCCTGGAAGAACCCACCCTTATGAATTCACCTGACTCAAGCACCCTCAGCAATCTTACCTGGGTGGACAGTGGCAGCTCGGAAACCTCATCCAGGAATATTGTGCCCCCGTCAGCTACCTCGAAATAACCTTTACGGCTATCTGTTGCACCGGTAAAAGAACCTTTCTCATGTCCGAAAAGTTCAGAATCGATTGTGCCTTCAGGTATTGCGCCACAGTTTACTGCTATGTACGGTCCGTGCTTACGCTTGCTGTGATGATGAATTATCTGGGGAAATATTTCCTTTCCGGTTCCGCTCTCACCCGAAATAAGTACGGACAGGTCAGTTGGGGCAACCTGTACAGCTATGTCAATAGCCCGGTTAAGTCCAACATAGTTGCCTATAATACCGAATCTTTGCTTTATGCTCTGTAAATCCTTCATATGCTGTTTCCAGTTAATGCGAAATTAGTGTTTTTTTTAAAACTTTGAAAAATCACCTTTCTGTATATCTGCTGGAAATTAAATTGTTTGACCCTTTTTGCTTTAAATGAAGCCTGATTTTTTATGCAGCTGCTTAAGCCTTAATAATGTGTGAAGTCAGGAGTGAATGTGGATCAGCCGGAAGCTTCAGCTTCAATTTGATTAAAATTTCGTATCTTTCGCACGATATTTGCGTATAAACGATAAAATCAATCTTCCATATGCGTATATTCACGCTGTGCATAGTGCTTTTATTCCTGGGCTCCGGGCTGGTTGCCGGTCAGTCTGAGGAGAAAAACGCAGTCTCCGTTAACAGCATGGTATTCGAAAATTCTCCGGTGGAAGATAACAACACAAAGATTTTTCCTGTACCGGTCACCAATAATCGTTTTACCATTACAAGTGATAAGGAATTCACATTTGTGAGGCTCACCAACATTATAGGCCAGGAGACAACCAGGGAAAAATTCTCCTATCCAAGAAAAAGGGCCGAAATTAGTTTTTCAAATGCCCAGAAAGGGATCTATCTTGTTATTATTGAATTTGAAGACAAGACCCGTATAGTAAAAAAGATACTTATTGACTCCCCCTAGGATCATTTAGCCCTGCCCATATATACTATTATTGAATCTGCAATGCTCAAAGCTGTTGTCAGGGTACCCAGGTCATCGAACAATTCACCGGTTTTGCCTGAAGGGTGACTGTGCCCTATAGCTTCCATCAGCACTTCCCTGCCCGCTAAGGCAGGATTGATAACAGCCTGGTAAACGAGTGCAGGCTGGCATGATCTCTGGTAATATTCATCACCCGGGAACCTGTCATTTGTCCAGTATTCATTCCAGTCCCAGTTCTGGTTAAGCTCGAGCATTACCCTCAGGGGCCTTTCAACAGGTTCATCCGGCCTTGCCGACATTACAAAGCCTGTAGTTGGGGTGGCTCCGCTATAGGCATCCGGCACCGGCTTATCAGGATCAGGCATATACAGACCATCAGATGCCCTTATGTTTCTTTTATGTGCCCAGTATGGCAATGTCTGGGGCCAGCGCCTCACTCCCGCCTCCCACTTCCCGTCTTCAACCTTTCCAAACCTGTATACAGAGGTGGCAACTGATTCAGGGACATAGAGTGTCTGGATATAATTGCCATCGAGGTCTTCCAGCCATATTGCCATTAAGGGGTAATAAAATGACTCTCCCTTTTGAAATTCAACAGTAATCCATGGTCCTTCACTTTCTTCATTCATTGTGAAATAATAAATATCTTCCTGCTGATCTGCATCAGATCGTCCGCCACGCATGGTGCATGAATATGATATTGATAGTACTAGCACTAAAAGAAATAAATTTTTCATCTTTCTAAAATTCAATTATTATCCCAACAGTTGGTAATACGTTCCCGACCCCACCATCAATAAATTTCAACAGGTATTTTTCAGGGTTCTCTGGATCGGTCAGGGGTATATTATTTTCATCAGTTTCACGTACCAGTATGGGAGGCTGGTCGGCCTGGAAATTATATACATTCTGAACGTCAGCATAGAGCATGAGTGTCCACCTGTCAAAAAAGAAGGATTTATCTATCCTGATATCCAGCTGGTGAAATGCTTTCAGCCTTTCAGAATTATATACGGCAAAATCAAGATAACCACGTCCCCTTACATCCCAGGCCATCATGTTCGATGATTTCTCAAGATCCCATGGAGTGTAAGGTGATCCCCCGATAAATCTCCACTTGACACCCGCTTCCCAATTATTCTTGAATTTCCTTGTGGCAGTAAGGTTAAAAAGGTGCTTATTATCCCATGAGGTGGGTATATAACCGGTCCCCGGACCCTTGAATTCACTTCTCACCAGAGTATAGGAAAACACAAGATTGCTTCCCCTGAAATTTTTCAGTCTCCCGAGCAATTCAATACCGTAGGAACGTCCCTGCGAAACCGATAATACCTCTTCATCACCAAATGTTCCAAAA
>JAZBOI010000422.1:0-6034 GCA_036351095.1 Bacteroidales bacterium
ATTTTATTATTACTACTTTTGCGCTGAATTTCACGCGGATGTGGCGTAATTGGTAGCCGCGCTAGACTTAGGATCTAGTGCCTTCGGGCGTGGGGGTTCGAGTCCCTTCATCCGCACAGGGAGTGAATAACCGCTTAAACAAATGGTAGTACCACATGTTGGGCGGTTTTTATCTGTAAAAACAAATATGATATGAATATTACAAGGGAAAATACTGATGAACTGAATGCCGTTATTAAGGTACAGGTGGTAAAGGATGACTATGATGAAAAAGTCAACGAGCAACTGAAAGATTACAAAAAGAAAGCAAACATAAAAGGTTTCAGGCCCGGAAAGGTCCCTTTCGGCCTTATAAAAAAGATGTATGGCGTCAATGTTAAGCTGGAAGAAATAAATAAGATAGTCTCCGAAAGCCTCCATAAATATATCACAGATGAGAAGCTAGAAATTCTGGGCGATCCTCTTCCCAAAACCGATGAAGATGAAAATATTGACCTGGAAAAACAGGACGAGTTCAACTTTTCCTTTGAAATAGGCCTGGCTCCTGAATTTGAGGTGAAGCTGTCAGGCAGGAACAAGGTTCCCTATTATGAGATCAAAATAGATAAGAAACTCCGTAATGATTTCCTTGATAATTACCGCAGGAGGTTTGGAAGCTATGAAGAGGCCTCAAAAGTGGAGGAAGAAGATATGCTGAAAGGCGATATCGTTAAACTTTCACCTGAAGGCGAGCCCATTGAAGAAACAGCCAGGAAAGATTCATCCCTCTCGGTAAAGGTGATAAAGGATGAGGGTGTAAAAAAGAAATTTATCGGCAGCAAACCCGGTGATGCGATAGAGTTTGACATACGCAAATCTTTCCCCAATGATCATGAGATAGCCGGGCTCCTCCAGACAGAGCATGATAAGCTGGAAGGGGTTGACGGAACATACAGGTTCACCATCAATTCTGTGAACCGCTTTAAAATGGCTGAGGTAAACCAGGAACTCTTCGATAAGGTATACGGTGAAGGCAATGTGAAATCAGAGGAGGAATTCATGAAGAAGCTGGATGATGAAATACGTGTAAACCTGGCCAGGGAAAGTGAATATAAGCTTAACCAGGATGCACGAAACATGGTGATTGACAAAACCGGCTTTGACCTTCCCGAAGAATTCCTTAAAAAATGGCTGCTCAGAACAAATGACAACATAACGGAAGAACAGCTCGAAAAGGAATTTGATGTTTTCACCAGGGACCTGAGGTGGCAGCTTATAAGGAACAAAATTGCGAAAGAGAATGAGATAAAGGTGGAGGAGCAGGACATGGTAGACGAAGCAAAGGAATACACACGCATGCAGTTCCAGCAGTATGGCATTTTCAATGCCGAGGACAGCCAGCTTGAGACCTATGCGCGTGAAATACTGAAGAAAGAAGATGACTACCGGCGTATAGCCGATAAAGTCATTGATGATAAGGTTATCAAAAAGATCAAGGAAGAAATAAAAATCGATAGCAAAAAAGTCAGCACCGAAGAATTCAACAAGCTTTTCAGCAAGTAAGTAACTCTTTATCTTAAGCTTTACTTAATATTTTGTTATCTTTGAATAAACTAAAAAAACACTAACAATGGCAAAGAAAGATGATTTTGAAAAATTCGCAACCGGGCGACCCGGCATAAGCAGCCTGGGCTATCATCAATATAAAACCTTTTCAAACAGTTATATCTCACCAACCATCATTGAGGAACGGCAGCTCAACATTGCTTCAATGGATGTGTTCTCAAGACTGATGATGGACAGGATAATCTTCCTCGGCTTGCCTATTGATGATTATGTTGCAAATATCATTCAGGCCCAGCTCCTCTACCTCGATTCAACCGACAGTGAAAAGGATATCCAGATATATTTCAACACACCTGGCGGATCGGTGCATGCAGGCCTGGGTATATACGACACCATGCAGTATATCAGTGCCGACATTGCCACTATCTGCACCGGCATGGCCGCTTCTATGGGTGCTATCCTCCTTACAGCCGGCACAAAGGGCAAGCGCTCGGCCCTCAGACATTCCAGGATAATGATACACCAGCCCATGGGCGGTGTGCAGGGACCGGCAGCTGATATTGAAATTACTGCACGTGAGATAATAAAACTGAAAAAAGAACTATACGAAATCATTGCCGAGCATACGGGCAACACCTATAAAAAAGTGGAAAAGGACTCTGACAGGGACTACTGGATGACAGCCGAGGAAGCCAAGGCTTACGGTATGATCGATGAAGTTCTTGCAAAGAGCAAAAAATAATTTATGTAATGGATAAATGCTCATTCTGCGGACGAACAAAGAAAGAGGTTAACCTCCTTATTGCCGGTCTTGACGGGCATATCTGTGATAACTGTATTGAACAGGCTCACGGTATTGTCCTGGAAGAGATGGGCAGCAAGTCCGATTTCAAGCTTGAAGATGTTAAACTGCTCAAGCCGGAAGAGATAAAGAAATTCCTCGACAGCTATGTCATCGGCCAGGATGATGCAAAGAAATACCTGTCGGTAGCTGTATATAATCACTATAAGAGGTTAATGCAACCTAAAGACAGGGATGATGTGGAGATTGAGAAATCCAATATTATCCTCGTGGGTGAAACAGGAACGGGCAAAACATTGCTTGCACGTACAATTGCCCGTATGCTGCATGTTCCCTTCACCATTGTCGATGCCACCGTACTGACCGAGGCAGGCTATGTCGGTGAAGATATTGAAAGCCTCCTTACACGCCTCCTGCAGAATGCCGATTATGATGTGGCCGCTGCAGAAAAAGGAATTGTATTCATTGATGAGATAGACAAGATAGCCCGCAAAAGCGATAACCCCTCCATCACACGCGATGTGTCGGGCGAGGGTGTGCAGCAGGGCCTGCTCAAGCTGCTTGAAGGAGCAATAGTCAACGTGCCTCCGCAGGGCGGGCGCAAGCACCCCGAGCAAAAGATGATACCGGTCGATACCAAGAATATACTCTTTATCTGTGGCGGTGCCTTTGACGGTATAGAGAAAAAAATTGCCAACAGGCTCAATACGAAGATCGTGGGCTACGGTGCCACACGCGACAGGGAGAAGATAGACAAGGATAACCTGCTCCAGTATATTGCGCCGCAGGACCTCAAGTCATTCGGACTCATACCGGAGATAATAGGCCGGCTGCCGGTACTGACATATCTCAATCCCCTCGACAGGGAGGTGCTGCGCCGTATACTCACCGAGCCAAAGAATGCCATCACCAAACAGTATATCAAGCTGTTCAAGATGGACGACATAGAGCTGGAATTTGCAGATGAGGCACTTGAATACATGGTTGACAAGGCCATTGAATTCAAACTGGGGGCAAGAGGACTCCGCTCAATCTGCGAAGCAATAATGATGGATGCCATGTTCGAGTTGCCTGGCAAACAACAGAAAAAACTGAAGGTTACAGCCGATTACGCCTCACATCAACTGGAGAAAGTTAACCTGAAAATCCTGAAAGCATCCTAAGACTTAACATCGACAATGGCTTTGAGCACACCATGCTTATAGCCGGCAACCAGATCAAAGGCCTCTTTAGCCTGTGAAAAAGGGAAGGTATGTGTTATAAGCAGCTGCGTATCCACCCTCCCCCTGCTTACCAGGTCAAGGGCAGGCTGCATGCATCCGTTCTGCCTTCTGACATGGATAATGGAGATCTCCTTGCGCCTTGCCGTGTCGGCCCTGAACGACCAGCGGTCGAATTCGGGTATACCAACGATCATGAGTTTACCTCCCGGTTTGAGCAGCTCAACAGCCTGGTCAAAGGCCTCCTGCTGCCCGCAGCATTCATATACGATATCAAGAAGGGCCGGTTCTTTTGTAATTATCCCCTTTACTGCATCTGACTTATCCACATTATAAGCCGCCTCAGCACCCAGATGTGATGCTATATCAAGACGCCTGTCAATCCTGTCAGTTACATAAATGGGCCCTGCCCCTGCTTCTTTTGATGAGACAAGCACGCTGTCACCAATGGGGCCGGCTCCAAGAATGGCAACCCTGTCTGCCGTTCTTATACCTGATAGCTGTACTGCATAGTATCCTATTGAAAGCGGCTCTGCAAAGGCTGCTTCTGCAAAAGACATAGTCTCGGGAATCTTAAAACAGCTCCTGGCAGTCATAATTATCATTTCAGACAGGCATCCTTCGGCCTGGCCCGGGCAACCGAGGAATTTCAGGTTCCTGCATGTATGCTCCCGCCCTGCAAGGCACTGGTCACATTCATAGCAGGGCATGGCCGGGTCAACAGCCACCCGGTCGCCGGGTTTGAACCCGCCGGAGCCCTCACCCGCTTCCAGGACCGTTGCAGCACATTCATGCCCTACGGTAAAGGGATACGCCACAACCTGCTCCCCTATCCTTCCCGTTTTATAATAGTGTATATCAGAACCACATACACCAACTGCTTCAATCCTGAGAAGAAGCTGGCCACGGCCCGGAGGTCCCGGATCAGGAATTTCCAGCATCTCCATTTGCTTAATACCGCTTAGTTTCCAGGATTTCATGACCTGTGATTTAAAAGATATTCCTCTGCCTCAACTGACCAGAGTCCCTTATGCCTGGCTGTTATTTCTGCCAGGTCTGCAAAGAAGCCGCTTTTCTTTCCGAGTTGCTCAAAATCCCCTATTGCAGTAAGTGGCATCTCTATATGAGTGTAGATCAGCTTCTTGCCTCCAGCTATTTCCGGCAGCCGCAGGGTGCTGTCAATAACGGCATCAAGCCCGCCTATATGGGTTACAAGCCCGGCCGGATCAAGCCCTTCTTCCATTATTTCCAGGGCTTCGGCCAGGTCACTCTTATTACCCCCGCTGGTGCCTACCAGGTGAGTATAGTTATAATGGGCATTATAAAAATTAAAAGGGGCCTTGAAATCCGGATCAGAGGGGCCTGCAAAAAAGTTCAGGCAGCCGTCAAAGGCCAGTATGGCATCTGCCAGTTCAATGACCGCGGACACCGGGGCAAAAACAAAAACATCATCATAACCTGTACCACCCGACAGTTTCTTAAGATATGCGATGGGCTCTTCGGTTTCCGAGGTATTTACATAGCGCATTTCAATACCCTTTTTGACTGCATACCCGGGCGAAAAAAGACCCTTTGCCCTGTCAAGTCTCCCCTGGTCTATATCGGTCACCACCAGCAAGGCCGGCCTGCGGTCTTTACGCTCAAGCACATAATTGATTGCTGCCAGCCCCATCGGTCCGGCACCGGCCAGTATGGCCATTTTCCCACCATCAACAATCTCCATCTCGTGATTATATGAACCCGGCTTTGTGTGATAATTGGCATGCATGGCCCCGATGACACATGACAGGGGTTCAGCAAGTGATGCAGGGTAATACCCAGGTCCGCTGTACTTCAAGAGACAGTCCTGTTCCATTACTTCGGCAGGAATAATAATATAGGTTGCATCCCCGCCAATATAAGGATATGAATAACCGGGGGCACTGAGGATGCCCACGGGTCCTTTTTCATAATTGATGGCAGGCTGTATGGAGAATTTATCGCCGGGACTGAACTCATCCTTCCACCTGGCACCCACTTCCACCAGTTCACCTGCGAACTCGTGCCCGATAATTACAGGATTTTTTGCTATATCACCCGGTACCCGCTTATGATCTGTTCCCTGGAGGGCTGCCTTGTGTGATGACATGCAGATACTGTCAGTTATAACCCGGGCAAGTATCTCATCTTCCCTGATCGGTGGAAGATCAAATTCCTCCAGGCGAAGGTCTTTTTTTCCGTATAATCTTACTGCCCTGGTTTTCATTTATTTAAAAAATTTTATTTTAACATTAGCTGACCCCCTGTAACAGGTATGGCCTGCCCTGTTTCATATTCCTGGTCCACGACATAATTAATGGCTTTTACCACATCAGTCACACGGCAGCCACGCCCGGCCGGGACCTGCTTCTCATAATGCCTCTTCACATCATCAATTGTCTTTGCCCCGGGCACCTTGCCGGCATCAAGGTACTGCCTGAAAAGGCCC
>JAZBOI010000423.1:0-3698 GCA_036351095.1 Bacteroidales bacterium
ATGAAAGCCCAGCTTTGCCCTTACGATACTGACATTCTGCCGGCAGTATTCGAGGGTATTTGCAACAACACTCTCTCTTATCATTTCCAGATATTCATCCCTGGCCATGGCCATTCCACCGCCCAGGATAATAAGATCGGGTGCAAATATGCTTACCATGTTGGCCAGCCCGGCGCCCACATACCCGGCATTTTTCCTTACTGCCTTTTTCGCATGATCGTCACCCTTATAACTCAGTTCGAATACATCCCTTGCCCTGATATTATTGTACAGCTTACCGGGATCTTCCTTTATTTTTCCGCTAAGCACAAGGTAATCATTCACAAGAGCAACCGAGGATGCATAATATTCAAGTGAGCCCCTTATACCCTTATCGCTGTATTCACCTGACACATCAATACTCATCTGTCCTATCTCACCACCCGCATTATCTGATCCCCGGTAAAGTTTACCATCTATTATCAAGGCTCCTCCAATACCGCTTCTGAGCGCCACGAAGATAATATTATCAAATCCCTTTCCCGCCCCTTTAAACAGCTCGGCTATTGCCATTAGCTTGGCATCATTGTCAACATAGGCCGGCAGGCCGGTTTCAGAACTTATTATTTTACCCAGTTGAACGTCTCTCCATCCCTCAACACCCTGGTCGGGGCCGTAAACTATGCCTTCCCGGTAATTAACAAAACCCTTGGCGGCTATTCCTATGCACAGAGGGTTGATCCTTTTGTTTTTAGCTTCGTTCCTTATTTTTGAAACAGCTTCAAGTATCATTGAAACAAGACTGTCCCTGCCAGGTATACTGTCACATGTATAACTGTAATCAGCTATAATCTCACCCCCGTACCTGACCAGGGAGGTCCTGATCATTGTACGTCCGATATCTATTCCTATTGCAGTCGCATATTCATACATAAGAGTTCAGCTTTGTCATCGTTGGTCCCGGCTTCGTCCCGGCTCCGGTTTGTCTTCCGGCAAGACCGGCTTCGTCCCGGCTACGGTTTGCCTCCGGCTAAACTGGCTTGTATCCGGATCAGCTTTGCCTCCGGCGAGACCGGTCTTGGCCTGGTTCAATTCATCTTTTCTCAAGGTAGCTCATCATTATTACGGATCCTGCAGTGCCATCCATTGTTGGCTCATTGCTTGAGTAATCACTGATATCATCGTGATAAACCACATAGTCGTTCTGGAACTTTTCAAATTCATCTTCATCTGAAAGGGACAGTCCTTTCAGCGAATTAAATATCGTTGAATAGACGGGCCCGTCAACAAGTCCCCCGGCCACCTCCTTTTCCGTCAGTGCCCATATACTGGTATGTACATCCACCGGGTATTCCCCACCTTCGGGCAGGCCTGTAAACATCGACGTTCCCCATGGATTGACACCAAAGAGCCAGTTAAGCTGATCAGTCATAAAATCATTATAAGAGGGATCGGATGTCATATCCTCGTAAAAAATTATCTGTGTGATAAGTGAAGTGAGAAGGTTATTTGAACACCAGATAAAGGGCACACCTACCCTATACACATTCTGTTCAGCCCTGGAAACGGCAGCCTCAATACCCTGGCGGTAGAAGCCGGCCAGCACATCCCTGAAATCATCATCAACAAGATCATGGAGGGCATAATGGCCTATATTAACAAAGGGGTAAAAACGGTAGTGATCAGCCGTATCAAGTGGCATCCAGGAGACTGCAGCGGCCTTAAGCGCATAATCCTTTGCATAATTGAGGTATTTTTCTTCGCCCGTGGCACGGTAGAGCTCAGCAGCACCCCATTCCATATCATCAGCCCATGTATCCTCGTTATACCTGTAAGGTGCCCCGTAGGAGTTACCCTGCTGATATCCTTCATTCTCCACTCCCAGCTCAAATACTGATCTTGCCGATCGAAGACATTTCTCCGCAAATTCCTTTTTCCCTGGATAATCCTTAAAAATATCATAGGCCATTGCAAGGGCTGCGGCGCAGCGCCCGGCAAGGTTTGACACACCGGTTGATGAGCTCTTATATTCATTCAAACCCTGTGGCCTGCCGTTGGCAAAATAGGCAACCCTGTAGCTGTTTTCACCCCAGCCATAGTCTGACCTGTCATTGTCCGGCATTTTCCAGCCGATATGATCCCTGTCGTCAGCAAGCTGGTGAAAAAGCTGATCAGGAGCCGGATGCATCTTCAGTATCCACTGTAATCCCCATTCAGCTTCATCAAGCACATCGGGCACCCCGTTGGAACCGGCACGGCCAATTGAATCCACATGGTCACTGAACTGTTCCGGGAACATAGCATAGGCTTTCAGCATATGAGCAGTGGCATAACTCCCGGTAATAAGGTATTTAAGCTGGTCACCTGCGTCGTGCCATCCACCGGTAAGGTCAATGAATGTTGAATCCTCCATGGGACCGTACATGCTCTTACCATCCATCTGGTGACACTCAATGTCCAGGAAAGGATTGTAACCACACCTTTGCTGTCGCATAAAGCCGAGTAAATCATCGGTATACCCTTTGTATACATCCAGGGATACGGGGAAACTAACAGATTTGCTTCCTGATTCAGAACCAATAATATAATATGTGCCTGGCCGGGTCAGGGATGAGAAATCCATCCTGTAATAATGTTCGAATGTACCCCATCCTGCAACACTTACAGGCAGTGGTTCAAGATTTTCAATAAGTACTTCACCCTCTTCAGAACAAAGCCTGAAATCTTCTTCCACAGGGGAATGTGAAAATACAATTGCTTCCTTTTTATCACCGGGATTAAACCCGGCCTGGTTTATCCTGATATAGACTTCGTCCGTATTTTTGCCACAGGAAAAGAAAAGCAGCAAAACAGGCAGGAACAGTAAAAGCTGATTCTTCAGGTTCATAACATAAACAGTTTACTATTGGAACACTATCTCATTCACACCATCCAGGACAAAATGTGGTTTGTATGGAAACTCATCAGGAGTTTTCCTGTTTGATATACCGGAAAGTACAAGGCAGGTATCAATTTCAGATTCAATACCGGCAATTATATCAGTATCCATCCTGTCTCCTATTATTATGGATTCCTCCCTGCTGCAACCCAGGCGTTTCAGTGCTATCCTCATCATCAGGGGGTTGGGTTTGCCGACAAAATATGCATTCTTGCCGGTAGCAAGTTCAATGGGTGCAATAAGTGCCTTTGTTGCCGGAACAATACCGTTCTCTCCCGGTCCAGTCATATCAGGATTTGTGCCTATAAGCTTGGCCCCTTTCAGGACAAGGTTAATTGCTCTTTCTATTTTATCATAGTTGTACGAACTACTTTCTCCCACGATAACATAGTCAGGATTAACATTATTCATTGTATAACCAACATTATACATAGCATTTATCAAACCTGCCTCTCCAATAATGAATGCTGTGCCCCTGGGCTTCTGAAGGGAAAGGAACTGGGCAGTTGCCAGGGCACTGGTGTAAAAAACATTCTTTGGTACATCAATTCCAAGCCTGTGCATCTTATCTTTAAGCTCGGTGGGTGTCCGCTCGCTTGAATTGGTAAGAAAAAGAAATTTCTTCTTTTCATTTTTCAGCCATTCAACAAATTCAGGGACACCCGGCAGTAATTTATTTCCATGGTAGATCACCCCGTCCATATCGGAGATTATTGCTTTCTTACTCCTGATCTTTTCTACAATACTCTTTTTGTCCATTATTAATATTTATGCTCCCATA
>JAZBOI010000424.1:0-2126 GCA_036351095.1 Bacteroidales bacterium
AAGGAGATCAGTGTTCCGGCCTTTAAAGTAAGAGGATCCATAATCTGCTTTACAGGAAATTCAGCACCTGCCTGGAAACCTAATGGATCCCTCCAGGAAGGACCCCCCGTTATTGCTGCTTTCATTGCAACAGCAATTATTGCGGGACAATCGTAGTAAATTCTTTCATTATTTTCCGTTAATTTATAGCAACAGGACTGGGCAAATAATATACATAGCCCAAGAAGAGTCAGAATCAGAATTTTTACCTTCTTTTTCATTTTAATTAATTTTTAATTTGTTATTTAGAGTATAGGATAACAATCTTGCTTTTTAATCTTTTATAAGTAAAAATATTACATTACAAACCCGAAGTCAATTATTTTTGACTTGCAACAATCAATCTCTTATCTTGCTGTTTATTAACCACAAAACCTAATGCTCAGGAAAAAAATATTAATCCTTCTAATTTTTACAACATTATTATTTTCGGGCTGCAAGCAGGTAGTTGAAAAAGAACAGGAAGAGGAATAAGCCTGACCTCCCGGACCTGGGCAGCATGTGGAAAACCTGCAAAATTTTCACCGCAAGAATATAAAAAAAGTTAAATACTGAAAAAATATTCCTTACAGGGGATCCGGTAAAAGACTTTCAGCAAAAATATTAACCTTATTGCTATAAATATCAGCCTGTCAGTTTTTTACGCAACGTACGGACAGGCCATATGCAAGGGCATATGCATACCTTCCGATTAATGAGGAATTATATGACAGACTTCGATCCCATCTATGAGTAGTTCGGTCACCTGTAGAGCTCCAGAAATATCCCCATTCACCGATATCTGTAAATTTTCCTGAGTAGGCTGAGATATATCTCATCCCACCCGGAAGAGCTGAGAATCCACTCTCATTATTACCATTGCCATTGTCGAACCATCCCGTTTTTGACTTCAGCATATCACCCTCCACTGTGCCTCTGCCAGAAGCATCATCCAATTCATCCTCACTTACACCAAGAAAGGCTTCAAGTTGTTGCCATTCGTCATCCGTAGGCAGATGCCATCCTGTGGGACAGGCATTACTGGCCGCCTCCCAGTTGTAAAGTACTCCATATTTAAGGTAATTGGCCGATGCCAGAGCTTCATTAACATCACTCCCCTCGTAACCGTAAACATAATGCAATGGTTCATCAGATGAACCCTGGTTGGAGGAATTTACAGATGGAAGATAGGCAAGATTCTCTGCCATCCATGTCTGGGTCCCAATTTTTATTGTCTTATAGACGTGACCATCACGAGAATCTGTAAAGGTTCCTTCAGGACCTGAAACATCGTCTTTTTTACAAGAAGTAATGATTAACAATGGACACAGCAATAGCGTAAGGAGTAATAGTTTCTTCATGGTATGATTTTTTGGTGAGCTTGCGCGGGTGGTATGTAAATTTAACTGCAAGTGGAATGATTGTACAGGTTTTTGTGAAATTTAAACATTTTGCCTGATCTGACAAAAAAAAATTTACCCTGGGAAACCAAATAATTACTCAATCTAAAGAAAGTTGCAGGGAATAATGGGACAATTTTCCAGGCATTATGACAAGTCCTGTAAAATTTTTAAACCCTCGATCACAATAGATTAATCAAGATCACATCAGGCCACCCAGCGCCACGGTAATAGCTTCCCCGTTTACACCACCTGATTCTTCTGAAGCCAGAAAGGCAATTACCTCGGCCACTTCTTCCGGTGTGACCACCCTGCCTGCAGGATAAAGTGAAGATCTCTCTTCCCATACCTGGTCAACGGATATCCCACGCTGTTTTGCTTCAGCTTCGGCAGAGGCATCAGCCATTGGTGTCTTTACCCAACCGGGGAGAACTGCATTGGATGTGACACCAAAGGCCCCGGCATCCCGGGCAACAGATCGCATAAGGCCAAGGAGCCCGTGTTTTGAGCTGTTATAGGCACTGCCGGCATGCTCGGCTACCTGCCCGGCTGTAGAACTGGTATAAACCAGCCTCCCATATCCCCGGGCTAGCATATCTTTTAAAACTGCCTGTGACAGTAAGTATGGACCATCAAGATTAATCCGCATCGTATTACGCCAGACTTCAGGTTCCTGCTCCCAGATGACTTTTTCATGTGCTGACCCTA
>JAZBOI010000425.1:0-3436 GCA_036351095.1 Bacteroidales bacterium
CATTTTGATATTGTCCTGAAATTTCGTATTTTATAAGATATATATGTCTTTCTAAAATACAACAGGTAATATTATTATGAAACACAGTTTAAAAAATCTATCAGGATATTCTGTTACAACACAGGATGGAACAGAAGGGAAAATAAAAGATTTCCTTTTTGATGAAAAGCGTTGGATTGTCCGCTACCTGGAAGTTGATTTCGGGAGCTTTTTCAACATGAAAAAGGCGCTGATACCAAGGTCATTTCTTGAAAACCCGGACCCGGATAATGAAAATATTAAGCTCGCCCTGAAAGGTAAAGATATTGAAGCATGCCCTGACCTTGACCAGGGTATACCAGTTTCAAGGGCATACGAGACGGAACTGAACAAATACTATAATATCGATCATTACTGGATGGTTGATCCGGCCGCAGTTGAGGTCCCGGTTCTATACCCTCCAAGACCACTTGGTATACCCGGGAAAACAGTAAGCGAAGATGATCTTGATACCAGCCTGAGAAGCTTTAAGGAAGTGGAAGGCTATCATATCAACGCCCTGGACGGTCAACTGGGCCATATTGACGACATCATAACGGATGAATACGACTGGCAGATAGTACACATCATTGCTGATACTAGCAACTGGCTGCCCTGGAGTAAAAAGGTAATTCTGCCACTTGACTTCCTTGATAAAATAAGTTATGTTAAACAGGAAGTCAGCATCAGCCTGAAAAAGGACACGATAAAAAATGCGCCTGAATTTGATCCCCACCGTCCACTTGAACTTAAAGAAGAAAAAACTGCCTATGATTTTATGTCCAGCATTATGATGGATAAATAGGATGCCTCGGAAAGATCTTTTAAATTTCTTATTATATCTTTGGGCTAATATGGGATTCGTGAATTCCATCAATGAAAATCTATATTTAAAATATTCAAGCAACTAACCTTAAGAAGATGAAAAAACTCATTCTGGTTCTTTCAATGATTATCCTTGTAGCAGGCTTAAATGCCCAGAATAAGGATAAAAGACTCAAAGGGATTGAAAAAGACTTTGAAAAAGTTCTGGATACATTCCATGCAGCAGGATTCGCAGTGGCTGTTGTTGAAAAAAACAGTATTGTATACTCAGGCGGATTCGGCTACAGTGATTATGAAAACAGTATCCCTGTTGACGAAAATACACTCTTTGCAATAGGCTCCTGTACCAAAGCTTTCACCACATCCCTGGTAGGCATGCTTAACAATGATGGCAAACTGTCACTGGACGATAGCCCGCTTGCTCATATACCCGGATTCCGGTTTTCAACCAGCGAGATGAACAACAGTATTACCATAAAAGACCTTATGAGTCACCGTACAGGTCTGCCCCGTCATGACTTCTCCTGGTATTTCTTCCCCGGGGAATCAAAAGAGGGCCTTCTTAACAGGGTTATTCACCAGGATCCCTTTACCGGTGTAAGGTACCAGTGGTACTATAATAATTTTATGTTTCTTGCCCAGGGTGTAATTATTGAGAATGTAACGGGAAAGAGCTGGGAAGATAATATCAGGGAGAGAATATTCAAGCCCCTGGATATGACTCGTTCAAACCTGTCAATAGATGAACTTGAAGGAAGTGAAAATGCTGCCATTGGGTATCAGCTCCAGGATAGTACATCCATAAAAAAAATGGATTATTACCGTATTGCTAAAATGGGCCCTGCTGGCAGTATTAACAGCAGTGTAAAAGAGATGTCAAACTGGCTTATAACCTGGATAAACGGTGGAAAATTCATGGGAGAAGAAATTATCCCTGCCAGTTTTGCTACACAGGCAATAAGTTCACATATGGTTGTAACAGCTGCTCTCCCTGAAAAAGAAAGACCTGATATTCACCTTCAGAATTATGGCTTTGGCTGGTTCATTAGCTCATATAAAGGTCATTACAGGGTTGAACACGGTGGTAATATCGATGGTTTTTCTGCCAGCACATGCTTCTTTCCAAGTGACAGTATAGGAATTGTTGTGTTGTCAAATCAAAACTCCTCTGTTGTACCCGGTGTGGTAAGAAATATTGTTTCTGACCGGATGCTGGGTGTCAGGCAGGATAACTGGATAGCCATACATAAAAAACAAATTGACGAGGCAAGGAAAGCTCAGAAAAAGTCGCAGGATGATTCCGGATCAACCAGGGAAGAAGGAACAAGCCCGTCACACGAACTCAAAGACTATACGGGCTCATATGAAAACAGCGGTTATGGTTCATTCGAAATAATGAATAAAAACGATTCCCTTTATGTAAAGCTTCCGCTGAAAAAATTCTGGCTGAAGCATTATCATTACGATGTATTCTTGCCTCTTGAAGTAAAGGCTACAGGCATTGACACAACTGAACAAATACAGTTGAAATTCAACTTCACAAGTAATGATGCCGGTGAGATCTCAGGGCTGAATGTTAAAATGGAACCCGCGCTTGATCCCTTGTTCTTTAAAAGAATGCCTGAAATTGTTGAGCTGGAAAAAGAAACCCTGGAATCGTATAGCGGAGAATATGATCTGATGGGAACACCTGTAAAAGTATATGTCAAGGGAGAAGACAAGCTCTTTGTTTTTGTCCCGGGCCAACCTGAGTATGAACTTGTTTCATTGGGCGATGATAAGTTTAATATAAAGGTGCTGGATGGTTTTAGTGTTCAGTTTGTCCGTGAAAACGGCAAAATAAGTGGCTTAAAATTCATTCAGCCAAATGGTATTTTTTCTGCCACAAAGAAATAAACATTAAAAAACATGGGTTCATGAAAAGGGAACAGGCTAATCCCTGCTCCCTGCCCATGGCTTTTATTTTTTCACCAGTTCGATACGATTATTGAAGGCACGGCCCATAACAGTATTGTTATCGGCAATGGGATTAATTTCCCCGTAGCCGTTGAAGACCATCCTCTGGCCGTCGACACCCAGCTTCACAAGCTCATTGTAAAGGGTTTCAGCCCTTTTTTCAGAAAGCTCAAGGTTTTCATCCCTTCGCCCGATATTATCAGTATAAGCATCAATGCTGATTCCCATAGTGGGTTCTCTCTTAAGTGCCCTGGCTATCATTTCTATTATCTCCATGCAGTCACTGGTAAGCTCACATTCGTTCCTTTTGAAGTTAAAGTAAAGAACAGCCTTGCCTATATCTCTCAGGTCTTTAAGAAGTGTTTCCGCATCAACCTCCGACTTTAATTCACCCCTTTCAACTATATTCATTGTATAATAAAAATCCTCCGCAAACAGGTCCACATAGGTAAGCTTATTGTGTGTTTGTATAATCATGTACAACTGATTTTTCCCATCCCCATACATGTTGGCCTTCAGGCTGTCCCCTATTTCTTCAAATCTTGAAAGGATGGTTTTAGGATCAAAGCTGCCATCAGTCTCATAATAGTAATAGCTTATCTGACCCTCAACGATATAATGTTCACCATTAACATCA
>JAZBOI010000426.1:0-9856 GCA_036351095.1 Bacteroidales bacterium
ATGATGGGCTCAGGGGGACTGGTGGTACTTGACGATTCCGATTGCATGGTCGATATAGCAAAATATTTCCTGACCTTTACCCATGACCAGTCGTGCGGTAAATGCACCTTCTGCCGGGTGGGAACGGGAAGGATGCTTGAGATACTGACACGCTTCTCAAAAGGCACTGCTGAAGAGGGTGACCTTGATGAACTGGAGGAACTGGGCAGGTCGGTGATCGATGGCAGCCTTTGCGGTCTGGGTAAGACAGCTCCAAACCCCGTACTGACAACAATAAAATATTTCAGGGATGAGTATATTGCACATACAAGGGGTATATGCCCTGCAGGAAAGTGCCCCGACCTGATAAGATACCACATAACTGACAGTTGTATAGGATGTACCCTTTGTGCACGTGAATGCCCGGTGGATGCAATAGCATACACCCCCTATGAAAAACATGTAATCGACAATGAGATATGCACTAAATGTGACAGCTGTGTACAGGTATGCCCCGTGGATGCAATAGAAAAACAGAGGAATGGTTAAACTGACAATAGATAATAAGACCTTAAAGGTAAAAGAAGGGATACCTCTTATAGATGCATTAAGGGATAAGGGAATAAATATCCCGTCGCTTTGCTATGTCAAAGGCCTTCCCCACTATACATCATGCATGGTATGCATGGTAAAGGATAAGCATAGCGGTAAATTCATCCCTTCCTGTTCTGCCATGACTGAGAAGGGTATGGATATCGATGCTACAGGAGAGGAAGTGATTAAGTTGCGGAGACAGGCTGTCGAGCTGCTGCTGGCAGAGCACAGGGCCGAATGTGAGGCACCCTGCAGCAGGGTTTGCCCCATGGGCCTGGACATCCCCGCCATGAACAGGCTGGTGGCAGAAGGTGAATTGGAGGCAGCAGCAAGGTTGATATACAGTGAATTGATCCTTCCCGGTGTGGCTTGCACTATCTGCCCGGCTTACTGTGAGAATGCCTGCAGGCGCAAAATGATAGATGAGAGAATATCGATCAGGGAGATTATAAGATATACTTCATCAGTCGTTAAGACGACAAAAATACCGGACAGGGAAGAAGTGGCAGCACTCTTACCCGGTTTTGACCCTGGCGAAGCAATGGCAGGAGCCGAAGCAAAGGATAAGAAAGCCATAAGGAAAATGGCAGAGGCAAAGCGGGAAGGCCTGATATCCGCCATAGACGGTGAAGCAGGTCAGGGAAAGATCCCCCGGAGCAGTTTTAATTCAACACTCGGGAAAATAAGTGATGAGGAAAAAAAGGAATGGATGAAAGAATGCGCCCCTGGTGGAGCCAGGTGGAACGGCATAGTGAATGAGACCCAGCTGGCAGAGGAGGCTGCTGCCTGTATGCATTGCGACTGCCGGGCAAAAGACGACTGCAGGCTGAGAGACCTGGCAGATGAACTCAATGCCGCAAATCCCCGTCAGAAAATGCTATCCCATCCAATAGAAAAGAAAATAAACAGCAATACCAGGCTGATCTTCGAAAATGCCAAATGCATAAAATGTGGTATCTGTGTAAGGATGAGCACCGACGAAACAAAAAGCCCTTCACTGTGTTTCACGGGAAGGGGCTTTATGACCCTTTTATCGGAACCCCTGGCGTGGGAATTCAATGATGTACTGAGGACAGGGCTTGATGAGATAATCAGGCATTGCCCAACGGGAGCCCTGGCAAAAATTAATAAGGATGAACAATGATGAAAAAAGTCACAGGCAATATCTTAATATTAATCCTTATCTCACTGTCCACCGGGCTGAAAGCCCAGGACTGGGAGATATACAGGGGAAGCAACGACCTCAGCGGTCAGACAGAAATCCCTCTACCTTCGAAGCCTGAATTAGCCTGGACCCTGAAGACAGGCTGCAGAACAGTGTCGTCGCCTGTAGTATACAGGGGGAATATCTATTTTGGGAATAATGATGGTGATCTTATAGCTGTTGAGCCCGGGGGAAAGATAAAATGGAAATATGAAACCGGTACGGCAATAGAAGCCTCCCCCCTGGTTGTTGGAGGAAAGCTTATTGTCGGTTCACTGGATGGTGTGCTGAGGGCCATTGATGCTGAAAGCGGTAAGCTGCTCTGGCAGTACGAGACAGGTAACCAGATATCCGGTTCAGCCAATATATGGATTGATGAGGATGAATCAATGGTTATTGTCGGCAGTTACGATTATTTCCTGCACTGTATAGACCCCCGTACCGGCAGGTTTATGTGGAAGCTGGAAACAAATAATTTTGTGCATGGCACACCTGCAGTATCAGGCAATTATATTGTCTTCGGTGGTTGTGATGGCTTCCTGCGTGTTGTCAACCCGCTTACGGGACAGATGAAACAGGATGCTGACCTCGGTGTTTATATAGCATCCTCACCCGCACTATCCGATGAATATGCCTATGTAGGCTCACATGAAGGAATTTTCTATTGCATTGACCTGCAGAATATGATAATTAAATGGGAAAAGCCTGCCAGGAATGAATACAGTGTAATACTGGCCACCCCTGCTGTAAACAGTTCAAAGGTGGTGATTGGCAGTGAAGACAAGTACATGTACTGCTATAATAAATCCGACGGAAAGAAAATATGGGAGTACCGCACAGACGGGCGTATTACAGGATCGGCCGTCATATCCAAAGACAATGTGCTGTTCGGATCAAGAGATGGCAGTGTGTATATCCTCGACCTGGAGAACGGGGCAGGGAAATGGCAATTTGACACGGGCAGGCCAATAAGCTGCTCCCCTGCGATAACAGAAAACAAATTTTTTATTTTAACTGAAGACGGCAGCCTGCTGGCTTTCGCTGGAAAATAATAGTCTTATGAAAGTATCATACCTTGTTACCGGTTCAGGCGATTCATTTTACTGTGGCAACTGCCACAGGGACAGGCTTTATATATCGTCCGTGAGAGAAACGGGGGAAGCAGACATGAAGGGTATATCCCTGTATCTGCCACCCATCGGGAGGGATTTCGGTGATGAGATTGAGAGCCCCGTATTCTTCGGGGCAGTGTCAACCTTCCTCAGGGAAAAAGTAAAACTATTTGAACACATGCCGGGTTTTATGGACAGGATACTTGACTCCCCTCCCCTCCTGAAATTTGCAGCCCACAAGGCAGGCACCACACGTGTTGAAGGATTTGAAGAAACAACAATCAATATGATCAGGGGCACGGGCACTGGCACATCACGGGAGCTGTCACGTCTTGCTTCTTACCTTTCAGAAGGCGGTAAGCCGGATATAATACATGCCTGCAATGCCCTCATCATGGGTCTGGCAGTCCAGCTGAAAGGGAAGCTTGGCTGCAGTCTGGTATGTTCACTGCAAAATGAGGATGAGTGGGTTGATGAAATGGCCGAACCATACAGGACGGAGGCATGGAGGCTTATCAGGGAAGGATCGGAAAAGGTTGATATGTTCATCAGCCCCAGTAACTACTTCAAAGAGCTGATCATTGAGAGAACCGGGATAAGCAGCGGGAAGATAAAGGTCGTACTGTCCGGACTTGAAGACGATCCCTTCATAGTTCCCGGAAAACTAAACCCGGAGCCGGCAATAGGCTACTATTCACGACTGAGCTACCAGAACGGCCTGGACAAGCTGATAGATGCCTACATCCAGATAAGGAAAAATAAGGCCATCCCATCGCTCCAGCTTCATCTTTGCGGCGGGTATACGGCTGATAACAAACATTTTATAAAAGAACAATTAAAAAAACTCAAAGAGAATGGCTTTGATGACCTGGTCAAAATCTATCCCTCTTTCAGTGGGAAGAGCAAGCAGGAATTCTTCAGCTCGATTGACCTGATGAGTGTGCCGGTAAGGAAATATGATGCCTACGGGCTGTATCTGCTCTCAGCCTTCGAAGCAGGAGTGCCGGTTATACAACCGGCAACAGGAGCCTTCCCGGAGATAATAGAGGCAGGTGGCGGGGGACTGACATACAAACCTGACACAGTCGAGAAACTGGCCGAAACTATCATTGAGACAATGAGCAACAGGGAAAAAATACGGGAAATGAGTAATGCCGGACAGGCATCGGTAAAAGCTGCCCTTGGAACGGAACAGATGGCAGGAAAGATAGTGGCACTATATAAGGATATAAGAAGTAAAAAAACGCAAGACTGATATGCTCAAACTTAATGAAATATCAAAGTCCTTCCCCCAGAGGGGGAGTGTGCTGGATAAGCTTTCTCTTGAAGTAAAAGAAGGAGAGACCCTGGCTGTTATAGGACCATCGGGCTCCGGGAAGACCACCCTCCTGAATATTATTGGTCTGCTTGACAGGCCCGACAAAGGATCAGTGTTTTTTAATGAAAAGGAGATTACCGGTTTTGATCATGATGAGGCTTCTGCCTTCAGAAGAAATAACATCGGCTTCGTTTTCCAGGACCACATGCTATTGCCGCACCTGAACATAATCGAAAATATTTTGCTCCCGACGCTGGCTGCAGGAAAAAGAGGAAAAGACACAGGCGGGCTCGACAGCTATATTGATAAGCTTATGGAAAGAACCGGCATCACTGAATTAAAAAATAAATTTCCCTGGCAGGTCTCCGGGGGAGAAGCCCAGAGGGCAACCCTTGTAAGAGCCCTGGTAAATAAACCGGCTCTCCTGCTTGCAGATGAACCAACAGGATCACTTGATGCAGGTAACGCTGATGAACTGGCCGGATTACTTATGGAGATGAACAGCATAACAGGCACAACGGTTATTGCCGTGACTCACTCTTTAGCGCTGGCAGAGAAAATGCAAAAAACACTGGAGCTTAAGAATGGCTCACTTGGTGATCCTGATAAAGAAAACAAAACTGTATGAGCTTTAATATCTACAGGATAGTTTTACGTTCGGTGCTGTATTACAGGGCACCCTCCCTCTACCAGTTCCTGATAATCCTGGTTCTGTCATCCATCATAAGCGGATCACTGCTCACCGGTAAATCAGTGCGTATAAGCCTCAGGGGGACCAACATCGAAAGGCTGAACGGGACCCAATATACAATAAGCGCCGGGGACCGTTACTTTCCTCTCAGCCTGTCTGAAAGAATGAAAAAGAAAACCGGAGGAGGTATTGAAGGAATACTCGAAACAACAGGATGGGCCAGTAATCTTAAAACCGGAATATCAGCACTCGATATACAGGTCCATGGTATTAATGATTCATTTTTCAGCTTTGGATCACCTGTAAATGATTTGCACCTGGAAAAAGGTGAAGCAGTCATCAACAGCAACCTTGCCAGTAAGCTGGAAATAGTAGAGGGTGAAGATATCATTCTTCGTTTCCCCGAAATCTCCGAGATACCTCTTGAATCGCCCTTTACCCCGGAGGAGGATACCTACAGCTCACTTGTGCTTACCGTAAAAGAGATACTGGAATCAGAAGGCCCGGCCGGCTTCTCCCTGGGAATTAACCAGGCTCAGCCACTGAATGTATTCGTATCACTGGAAGAATTCAGCACTTTCTTCGACAATAGCCTGAAGATTAACCGCATCCTTGTCAATACAGACCTGTCAATGACAGCCGAGGAAACAGAAGGTATTCTTAACAGTGTATTTATGCCTGCAGATGCCGGCTTCAGCACCAGGCAATCCACCACCACCGGAATGGTTGAAATATTATCTGAAAGGATTTTTCTGAATGACCGGGAACTTGAAGATATCTCCGAAGCATTTCCCGGATCCGGTCCCGTTCTTACTTACCTCGTGAATGAACTATCCCTTGGAGGGAAGTCAACACCCTACTCTTTCATTTCAGCCCTGCCGGAAAAGCTTTATGATCAAACACCGGGGGCCAATAATATCATCATAAATACCTGGCTTGCCGATGACCTTGGTGCAGGCCGCGGTGACAGCTTATCTGTATCCTACTACACTGTCGGACCCTTTAAAAAGCTTACTGAGAAAAGGCATGTCTTTGTTGTAAGTGATATAAGCGGTATGAGATCGAAACTATCCGATTCACTCCTGATGCCTCCCTTCCCCGGAATATCAGGAAGGGAATCATGCAGCAACTGGGACGCCGGTTTCCCTATCGACCTCGATGCCATTAGGGATAAGGATGAAGACTACTGGAATAAATACAGGGGAACACCCAAGGCATATATCAACTATGACCTGGGTAAAGATATATGGGTTAATAATTTTGGCCGGGCCACATCAGTGAGGCTGCCCTCAAGCTATTCTGAAGATGAGATAAATGACATACTCACGGAACATATAAAACCGGGGCGCATGGGCTTCAGGATAACTGACATAAGGAAAAAGGCAACAGATGCAGCCAGGAACAGTGTTGACTTCAGCACACTATTCCTGGGCCTGAGCTTTTTTATTATACTCTCCTGCCTGGTTTTGCTGGTACTGGTAATGAATATGCATTTCGAAGACAGAAAGAAACAGGTATCCACACTCAGTGCCATGGGATTTGGCAGGTACAGGATTCTTAAGATCCTCCTCCTCGAATCAGGGGCCATAGCTTTGGCAGGAAGCCTGGCAGGAATATTCACAGGGCTCGCTTTCAATAAGCTAATCATAAAATTATTAAACTCCGTGTGGAAGGGAGCTGTACAGACTGATACCCTGCAGGCATTTGCCGATCCTGCTAGCATGATTGCCGGTATGGCCATCACGCTGGCACTGGTACTGGCTGTGATAATCATTAAGCTCAGAAGGCAATTAAGGGAGAGCAGGGAGGATCAGAAACCCGGAATAGGAAAGACAAGGAGAATAATCATGAAGATACTCCCTCTGGTCTCACTGCTGGCAGCACATGCTTTTATGTTTGTCGCGATATTAACGGAGGGGCATAATACAGAATTATGGTTTATTGCCGGAAGCTTCTTTTTTATTTCCTTCCTCTTCAGCATTTACAGGATCATCAACCGCAGGTATAAAAAGTTAGTGTCCATACCTGTTTCCAGAAACAAATCTTCGTGGTCCTACTATGCCCATCATCCTTCAAGAGCCATCACTCCCGCCCTTTTTCTTGGTGCCGGTTTGTTTACGGTAATAGTTACAGGAGCCAACAGGAAAAGTTTTGACACTGATCTCCTGTCTCCGGACAGTGGCACGGGAGCTTATATATTATGGGGAGAAACAGTTACACCCCTTGTTCATGACCTGGACAGTGACAGGGGAAGGTACGAGTATAACCTGGAAGGAGAAATATATGACAGCCTGCAGTTCATACAGATAAAAAGGAAAGATGGTGATGATGCCAGCTGCCTCAACCTGAACCAGGCTGAATCGCCTCCCATTCTCGGGATTGATATCACATCCTTCGTTGAAGATGGAGCCTTTTCCTTTGCCAGCAGTATAGAGGACGGCACTGTTGATGATCCCTGGCTCCTGTTAAGGGAAAAGGTAAATGACAGTACTGTTTATGGTATCCTTGACCAGACAGTCATGCAGTGGAACTTATTTAAGGAAGCAGGTGATACAATTAACTACACAGCAGAAGACGGAACAGTTATTAATGTTATAATAGCTGCCGGCTTAAAGAACTCCGTTTTCCAGGGAAACGTGCTGATGGGTCTTGAACATTTCAACAGCTTCTTTCCCTCTGTGGGAGGAAGCAATATCTTTCTTGTTGACGGCAGCGCTGACAGGATTAATGAATACCGTGAAGACCTGGCTGGGAGCCTGTCATCCTATGGTGTTGAAGTGAGCACCACCTATGACAGGCTTGCATCCTTCAGTGTTGTAACCAATACTTATCTTTCGGTATTTATGACCCTTGGCGGTTTCGGCCTGTTAATGGGCGTGCTGGGTATGGGCTTTGTACTTCTCAAAAACCTTGACCAGAGGAAACAGGAATATGCATTAATGCTGGCCACGGGTTTCAGCCAGGGTCATATCAGGAAAATGATCCTGCGGGAGCACCTGCTGATACTGGCTGCCGGTATCATAGCGGGCACATTATCAGCAATCGCAGCCACCCTGCCTTCATTAAGATCGGGTGCACAGATACCACTGGCCCTGCTGATTGGAATAATAGTGATGCTTGCACTTACAGGCTCAGCAAGTATTTATTTCACAGTAAGAAAGATAGTCAATATGAGCCTCACTGAGAACCTGAGAAAGGAATAATTATTTCTGCCTCCTGCCAAGGGCAAGCAGGCTGTTCTCCGTTCGGATAATCATCATGCCATCCGTAATGGCAGGTGTGGTCATACAGACATCCCCCAGTTCAAACTCACCAATTATCCTGAATTCAGGTCCGGCCTGGACGACATATACAATACCGGGAACACTGCTAATAAATATCTTACCATCTGAAGCAACAGGTGATGCCAGGAAAAATTCGGCCTTACCAATCTTTTCCCTGTATATCTCTTCCCCGGTAAGGGCATTGTAGCAATGAACCTGCCCATTCAGGTTCAGGTTATATATATAATCGCCATATAAAAGCAGGCTTGATATGTAGGAGCCACCCCTGGGATGGTACCACTGAACACCTTCGTTTGATGTTTCCCCCTCTTCAAGTGTAATATCCCCTGAAGCTGATTTCCTTACTGCAATCACCGGGGAGAACCTCCCGTGGGCACTGTTGAAATATACAAGTTCTTCACCCACAACAGGTGTTGGGATGGGTATGTCCCCTCCTCCTGACATCTTCCATACTTCCTCGCCTGTAAGAAAGTCGTACCCGCCACGGTGCTTGAAGCCGTTTACAGCCACTATATCCCTTCCATCGTAAGTATAAATATTCGGTGTACACCAGCCGGGATATTCATCCCTTGATTTTTTCCATAATTCATCTCCTGTTTTGGCATCAAAAGCAGCAATGAATGAATCCTCAAGAACATCCACCTGTACCAGTACCACTCCCTTATGTATTATTGGTGAACTGGCAAATTCCCATTCAGCTGCTGCCGCTATAAAGAAAGCCGATTTTAAAAGTCCGAAATCTTTCTCCCACAGGAGGCTGCCTTCCATGTTGTAGCAATAGAGACCTTCCGAACCAAAAAATGCCACGGCATAATCACCATCTGTAGCCATTGAGGTATTGGCATGAGTTGACATAGGATGTCTCTTCACCTCGGGTATCCCGGAGCAGGGAGTGTCCTCCCATATAATGTCACCCGTATTTTTGTCAATACAATATACCTTCCATTCGTGGTGGGAATCATCCTCAACAGGTTCCACACCACCACTCATGAATGTTCTGAGACCACTGGTATCTTTCTCGCTTACTGCCGTGGTTATAAAAACTTTATCTCCCCAGATCACGGGACTCGAAAGTGATAGTCCCGGTATATCAATTTTCCAGAGGAAATCAGTCTCCTCTCCGGTATTCCATAATTCAGGAAGGTCTGCCCCATCGAGCACCCCGGAAGAATAATAGCCCCTGTAAGACGACCACTGACGTTCAGGCTCAGGGCCCGTGTTCTGGCAGGCGCAGCAAAAGGGAAGTAACACAAGCAGTAAAACGAACAAGAGGTTTTTCATAGCATTATAATTCATATTTGCTGCAATATAATACTAAAATAGGGAATCAGCCAGCGATGTGATATTTGTTATCCGCAGGATAAAATAAGGATGTATGTACCCTTCAGCCTCATCATCCTTCTCAGTTACATCAGCCCAATCCAAAAAAAAAGCTGCTATAAAAAGCAGCTTCTGTTTTGGATAATCGTTATCTATCCCAGATAAGTTCTGAGCAATTTGCTCCTCGAAGTATGTCTTAAGCGTCTTATTGCTTTTTCTTTTATCTGCCTCACTCTCTCGCGGGTCAGACCAAATTTCTCACCTATCTCCTCAAGCGTCATTTCCTGACAACCGATCCCGAAGAAAAATCTTATTATATCCCTCTCCCTTTCAGTAAGGGTAGTCAGGGCCCTG
>JAZBOI010000427.1:0-5475 GCA_036351095.1 Bacteroidales bacterium
GAGCTGTTTCCGGAAAAGGGTGTCAACCTCTGTCGGTACAATGTTAGTCTCAGGGTAGAACCTGAAAGGATTGAATACAATATCATAGGCACCCAGCCTGTGGTATATATTCCTGTAAAGGAAATCCTCATAACTCTCTCCGCTTAAATCCTCTATAATTGAGGGAATCAGAAAAAAGACAAGTCCTGAATACACATATTCTTTTTCTCCTGTGGGAGAGCGTTTTATGGCCCTTTTTATCCTGTTGAAATAATTGCGATGAACATATAGTCCGTTCGCTACGGTGCCTGGATAACGGTCTGACTGCACCCTTTTTATCGTCCACCATTTATACTTGCCACTGTTGCGCAGTGTATTTTTCCAGTATGGTATCCATGGATAAAGACCGGCCTGGTGAGCAAGTATTTCCCGGAATATAAGATCCTTCTTGTCTGAAAACCTCATTTCAGGGACATAATCCGTGAGCCTGTCATCGACAGAAAAAAGATCCTCGCCGTCTAATTTCATCAGCCCGGTTGTCGAGGCCGCTACCTTTGTTACAGATGCAAGATCGTAAAGGTCATTCTCCTTAACCTCGATTCTCGACTGGTATGTATGCGTCCCGTAACATTTGTGGAAAAAAACAATGCCTTTTCTTGCCAGTATGACCTCGCAACCGGGATAGGCACCTGCTTCAACACCTGACAGTGCAAGTGAGTCAATCTTTTTTTCAATAATATCCGAAGGAATACCTGCATCTTCAGGATAGCCATACTGCAGCCTTATATTACCTGGTGTTATCAAACCATAACCCTGCCTGTATTTACTGTTTATGCTTACGGGTAGTTTGCCGTGACCTCCTATTCCACCGAAAATAAGCTGTGCCGAAAGCTCCTCTGTGAAAATATTTTCCTGGTATGCCACAATTAAACCCTCCGCCTCCTGCAGGCTCTCTAAACGTTCAATGGCATAGGGATTACCAAAATATACCGCCACAAGATTAACCCTTTCATTTAAATCAGCGATAAATCTCTCCTGCCTCTTACTGATACCAAAATTCCTGAAAGGACGCTGATCTGTATCAAAAACCCCGGCAATTACAAGATCATATTTCTCCAGCTCTTGCAGGACACTGTCACCTTCAGCCATCCCTTCGGTCCAGTAAAAATTGTCTGTCCTGGTATAGTTTTCCAGCATGGATTGAAATGCTGTCTTTTTATTGCTGTTGATGGCAATGCATGCTATCCTGGTTCTCTCCAGATTTTTAAGCGGGATAATATTATCCTCATTGTTTAAAACCGTTAATGCATTGGCATACAGCTTCCTGATAAATGAGAGGTTTATATTATGATTAGATCTTTCAACAGCTGTCTCAGCATCAGGTTCTACTGAATATAAGCCCGACCAGTATTTGAAAGCGAGGATTTTCCTGCATGTGTTCTCAATCTGTTCATAGGAAATCCTTCCCTGGTCATAAGAATCTTTTATCCTGTTAATTGCCAGCCCGGCATCCATTACATATTCTATGATGTCATTGCCTGCTTCATATGCCATGGCGTCAGCCTCACCAGGTGCATAATAGTCAGTTAAACCTTTCATGTTCATTGCATCTGTTAATGCCAGGCCCTTGAATCCCAGTTCTTCCTTCAGTAAACCGGTCATAACGGGTTGTGACAGGGTGGAGGGCAGGTTGGAAGTGCTATCCAGTGCAGGTATACTTAAATGAGCCGACATTACAGCACCTATGCCCCCCTTAATGGCTTCCCTGAAGGGGTGGAGTTCAAGGCTGTCAAATCTTTCCCTGCTATGCTTTATCACCGGAAGGTCATAATGCGAATCAGTGCTTGTGTCGCCATGCCCAGGAAAATGTTTGGCCGTGGCAAGTATGCCATTGTCCTGCATACCGCTGAAGTACATCTGCACCTTTCCGGCTACTAGTTTCCTGTTTTCACCAAAGGACCTGTAATTAATGACTGGATTATCTGGATTATTATTGATATCCGCTACAGGGGCCAGGTTAATGGTCAGACCCAGGAGCTTGAATTCCTCTGCTATCCTTTTACCCATCTCATAGATGAGCGAATCATTATTTATTGCTCCCAGCGTCATCTGGTACGGGTAATCCTGAATGTTATCGAGCCGCATCCCGGCTCCCCACTCACCGTCAAGCGCTATGGCAAGTGGTACACGGGAAACCGACTGGTAGTGATTGATAAGCTCCACCTGTTTGGAAGGCGTTCCCTGGAAAAATACCAGCCCGCCAATAGCATGTTCCCTTATTGCCCTGTCTATCTCTGTGTAATGGCCGATATCCCTGTTTGACCATGTTGCAAGAAAAATACTCTGTGCTATCTTCTCTTCTATACTCATCGATGAAAGCAGCGAGTCAACCCATGGGTGCTCGTAATATCTCATAAATTCAGTGCTCTGTGAGTAAGAATTAAGTGAGAAAACGATAAGACTCAAACTTAATATTCTGGTTAATAGGTATCTGCTAATCATAGTTCCTGGTATTTAAAGAGCTAAAAATAATAAAAATTATATGCAGGTTCTATTCTTCGGCTTATAAGCTTTAAATTATTATTTTTAGTGTCTGTTAAATTATTAAATCTTCCAATATCAAAAAAAATGACTAAACAGCGCTTACTTTCACTGGATATTTACAGGGGCCTTACAATAGTCTTTATGATTATTGTCAATACCCCCGGGAGCTGGCAATATGTATATGCACCCCTGAGACATTCGGAATGGCATGGCTGTACACCAACCGACCTGGTTTTTCCATCCTTCCTTTTTATTGTGGGTGTATCGATGTGGTTTTCAATGAAGAAATACGGGCACAGCCTGAATACCAGCTCTGTTTTAAAAATATTTTACCGCACTTTCATAATCTTTGCAGCAGGTTTTTTACTTAACTGGTTTCCCTTTTTTGGAAAAGAACTGTCCTCAATAAGGATAATGGGCGTGCTCCAGCGCATTGCTCTGGCTTATGGTTTTGGAGCCCTCATATGCATGATCTTCAAAAGAAATTACCTCTGGGTGGTCTCTGCAGTTATTCTGCTTGGCTACTGGGCTCTCATGTATTTTGCCGGGACTAATGAACCCTACAGCCTGGAGGGAAATGCGGCCTTGAAATTTGATCTGGCCGTTTTTGGGGCAAATCATCTCTATCACGGATTCGGAATAGCTTTTGACCCTGAAGGTCTTCTGAGTACAATTCCGGCTGTTGCATCGGTAATAATAGGCTTTATGACCGGTGAGATAGTAGGAAAGGGAGCTGCAGATATGAAAAAAGTGCTGAAAATGCTTTTTATCGGCATACTGCTGACTGTAGCCGGACTTGTTTGGAATATATGGTTCCCCATCAATAAGCCCCTGTGGACAAGCTCCTATGTTCTTTATACAGGAGGACTGTCGATCATAATCCTCGCTTTCCTGTTCCTGATCATTGATGTCCTGAAGCTCAGGGGATGGACGGGCTTCTTTAGACATTTCGGCATGAATGCCCTCTTTATATATATTATGGCATCGCTCTGGACAAAGCTGATGCTGTTAATTAAAGTGGGAGAGGGAGGCCGGTCACTTTATTCCTGGATATATAACAGCCTGTGTGTTCCGCTGCTGGGCAATATGAACGGCAGTTTGCTGTTCGCCCTGCTCCAGGTCTTCCTGATGTGGATCCTAGTATATATCCTCTACCGCAAAAAGATATTTATTAAAGTCTGATAACATGAACGAAAAGGAACTGCTTGCAGGCAAGTACAGGGAATATTCAGGAGAAAATTGCATTGACATCGTAAGCATGCCCCGCTCAGGTTCTGAAAGGAAATATTTCAGGATTACCGGCTCAGGGAAAACCATTATCGGGGCGTATAACCCCAACAGGGAGGAGAATGATGCCTTTATTGGATTTACCAGGCATTTCAGGTCATTAAAACTGCCTGTACCTGAGATCTTCTACTATTGCCCGGGGTCAGATTGCTATTTTATGCAGGACCTGGGCGATACCACACTCTTTACCTGGCTCGAAAGAAAAAGACAAACAGTTGGCTTTGACGAAGAAATGCTGGATTTTTACAGGCAATCACTCGAGATGCTGCTTTTATTCCAGACAGAAGCCATCCGTGATCTGAACCTCGACCTGTGTTATCCTCATAGAAGCTTCGACAGGCAGTCAATGATATGGGACCTTAATTATTTTAAGTATATGTTCCTTAAACTCGTGTCCGCTCCTTTCAATGAGAAGCGCCTCGAGAAAGATTTCAATACACTGGTTGATTTTTTGCTCGAAGCCGGGCAGGATTATTTCCTTTACCGCGATTTCCAGTCGGCCAATATCATGGTGGTCGATAATAATCCATGGTTTATTGATTACCAGGGAGGCAGGAAGGGCAGCGCCCAGTACGACCCTGCATCATTCCTTTATGACCCCAAGGCACACGTACCGCAGGAAGCCAGGGAAATACTTATTGAACATTACATTAAACTTTTCTGCACGAAAACAAAAAGTAGCGAAGAGAATTTCAGGAAATATTACCATGGCTTCGTGCTTATAAGAATAATGCAGGCAATGGGAGCCTTTGGTTATCGGGGACTGTATGAACAGAAACCCGGATTTGTCCAGAGCATAATACCAGGGGTAAGAATACTGTCAAATATTGTTGAATCAGGACAGTTCAGGAAGAAATTGCCTGAGATGTACCGCATTTTTAAAGAATTGCCTGAACTGGATATGTTTGCCGAACTGGAAGATCACGAGAGACTTACGGTGAGAATAACAAGTTTTTCATATATGAACGGCATGCCCCAGGATAAGGTGCATGGCGGTGGTTTTATTTACGATTGCAGAGGATTGCCTAATCCGGGCAAGATAGAGAAGCTCAGGAACCTGGACGGGCTGGATGAGGCAGTGAAAAAATACATGTCGGCACAGGAAGAGGTAAAAGAATTTATGGATGACGTTGTACGCATGGTTATCCGTTCTGTTAAAAGCTATATCGTAAAGGATTATAATTCACTGGCTGTTTCCTTTGGTTGTACTGGAGGCAGGCATAGATCGGTATACTGTGCCGAAAAGCTGGCCGGGACACTGAAAAAAATCGATGGGATAGAAATAAAAGTAAATCACAGGGATAAAGATAACTGATGAAAGCAATGATACTCGCTGCCGGCTACGGAACAAGGCTGGGCCGGATAGGTAAGGAAAAACCTAAAGTGTTACTTGAGCTTAATGGCATGTCAGTACTCGAAAGAATACTCCTGAAGCTCGGCAGCCACGGTTTTCATGATATTATTATTAATGTCCACCACCTGGCAGGAATGATAATGGATGAGGTGGATAGACTCCGGGAAAAACTTAATATGGAAATCACCATATCTGATGAAAGGGATGAATTGCTTGATACAGGGGGTGGCCTGTACAGGGCAAGGGATTTTTTTGATGAAAACCCCTTCCTTGTATATAATGGTGATATTCTGACTGACCTCAACCTGGCA
>JAZBOI010000428.1:0-2657 GCA_036351095.1 Bacteroidales bacterium
AAGAGGTTGGTGTGCATAACTTCAGGCCAGAGCTTTTCAAGTGAAAACATACTCCCTCTGCCAAATTTTATCTTATCGCCAAGTGTGTATTCTCTGGTGTTAAAAACAATTTTTATTACAGGCCACATGCTACTCATATCATGGGATATCCCTCCACCGTATTTATTTACGAATCTGCGCTCTGCCGGGAGAAAATTTATCCACTCAGCGGAGGTGGCCAGGGAATCCGGGAATATCATATCATTGATTTTTCCGAGAGCCTTGTCATCCTTATTTTTCTCAGCCTGTTCCCTTATCCATTCAAATGACACTTTTTCTGCCCTGTACTGGTGGGCCACCTGCCCGATACCTATGTATGCATGATATAATTCCGGGTACCGGTATGCTGTGTTTATTCCAAGCAGGGATCCCCATGAATGGCCTGCCAGGTATATCTTATCCCTGTTAAAGCGTTTGCATAGCATTTCGCTTAGCTCCTTTGTATCAGAAACCATTTGCTCCATTGTCATGCTTTCACCGGGGATGTTCTTTGAAAATGATTTGCCAGCACCACGCTGTTCCCAGTAAACCATAAGGAAATCATTCTCGATAGCTGGATTCATTTCCTTCATGAATGAAAACTCGGGACTGCCGGGCCCGCCATGAAGAAAAAGCATCAGCGGTTTGCTCGTATCAGCCCCGCGGATAATAATGTACTGATCAAGCTTGCCCAGCTCAACTTTTTCAATCACTGACATGCCTGCAGGATGTATTCTTCCTTCTGCATCTCTTATAGCTTCTGCCTTACCTGGGCTTTTCAGCCATAATACAATTATGATTCCAAGGACGATCAAAAGAAGTCCGCCCACTGCATATAATAAGATTTTGAAAATTTTTTTCATCTGTTTATATTTTATTTATTTCATTGGTCACATGGAACTTACCATTAAAAAACAATCATTCTCCTCTTGTTAAATAATGATTTTTTAATGGACGTTTCATTTGTTTAAAATGTTAGGATTACTTCGTGAGCTCGCAGGCCCGGTTCATGATTGTATCATTTTTGATCTGTTGTTTTTCCATTGCTAATATAGACATTAGCAAGTTTCCCTGAAATGATTTTTACGGCGAAAAGTGGAACTAAACCGGTGAATAGCGGATTTAGCAGGGGCAGTAAGAGCATCCATTTTTCATGCCTGCAAAAAACCGGTGACTGACCTTCAAAAAAGCTCTGAATTTTCTTAACTTAGCCTTCAAAATTTAAAAACCCAAAAAATATGAAAACACGTGTTATAAACACATTGGTCATACTGCTTCTTGTGGTGATGGCCGCATGTCAACCAAAAGTGAGTCAATATGATGAGATGATGAAAGCAAAACTGGCAAATTTTGAAGAGTTTACCCTTACAACTGATCTCAGCTGGCTGAGCGACAGTGAAAGGGAGATACTGGGTATACTAATAGATGCTGCAGCCATTATGGATGATATTTTCTGGATGCAGGCCTATGGTGATAAAGAAGAACTGATGAACAGTATTGAGAGTGAATATGCAAGGAGATATGCCCTGATACATTACGGCCCGTGGGACAGGCTTAATGACAATGAACCTTTTATTGAGGGTGTGGGACCGAAACCGCCAATGGCCCGTTTCTACCCTGAAGATATGACAGTTGAGGAATTTGAAGCATGGGATGATCCTGATAAGACAAGTCTTTATACACTGGTCCTCCGTGATGCTGCAGGTAAGCTGGTTACCGTTCCCTATTCAGAAGCTTATAAGGCTGAGCATGAGAAGGCAGCCGGCCTTATGCGTAAGGCAGCTGAGCTGGCAGAAGATGAGGGACTGAAGAATTACCTTAACATGCGCGCCGAAGCTCTTCTGACAAATGTTTACCAGCCGAGTGATTTTGCATGGATGGAGATGAAAGAGTCAAATATCGACTTTGTTGTTGGTCCAATCGAGAACTATGAGGACCGCCTCTTTGGATATAAGGCTGCACACGAAGCATTCGTTCTGCTTAAAGATCCCGAATGGAGTGCCAGGCTGGCCAAATTCAATGCAATGCTGCCCGACCTGCAGGCAGGACTTCCGGTCGCCCCTGAATATAAGGCAGAAATGCCGGGTACAGATGCCGACATGAATGTTTATTATGCCCTTTATTATGCAGGCGACTGTAATGCGGGCAGCAAGACAATAGCAATTAACCTGCCCAACGATCCAGAGATACACCTGGCTGTGGGCAGCCGTAAGCTACAGCTGAAAAATTCCATGAAGGCCAAGTTTGACAAGATACTGGTTCCTATAAGCAATATATTGATTGACGAGAGCCAGCGCCAGAATATAAACTTCGATGCATTCTTCGAGAATACAACCTTCCACGAAGTGGCTCATGGCATGGGTGTGAAAAATACAATAAACGGCAGGGGACCGGTAAGGGAAGCACTGAAAGAACAGTATTCAGCACTCGAAGAGGCAAAAGCCGATATTATGGGATTATACCTGGTGACAAAGCTCTACGAGATGGGTGAGATCACCAGCGGTGAGATAATGAATAATTATGTCACCTTCTTTGCCGGTATCTTCCGCTCCAGCCGCTTTGGGGCATCCAGCGCCCATGGCAAGGCTAATATGCTTAATATGAAATACTTTGCCGATAAAGGCGCCTTTGTCTACCAG
>JAZBOI010000429.1:0-3177 GCA_036351095.1 Bacteroidales bacterium
ATTACCCGGGGATATGCTACCAGTGCCATGATGACAAGAACGGCAAAGAAAATGTACATACCCCTGTGCAGGACGGGTATTGCTCAACCTGTCATTCTCCTCACAGCTCATCAAACAGGTCATTAATACACAGTGATTTTTCAGAAAACAGCTGCCTGGATTGCCATGTGATGGAAATGGAGGACAGGGTCAGCAGTCATGATCCTGCACTTTCCGGAGAATGCATAAACTGCCATGATCCACACCAGTCAGATTACCCGGGAATGATGAAGGACGGGATAAATGATCTTTGCCTCAGCTGCCATGACCGCAGGCAGGAATCGGGCCCAGTACAGACGGCAAATATTAAAGCTGCCCTGGCAGAGACAAATATGATACATGATCCCATAGTCAACGGCGATTGTATTATCTGCCACATACCCCATGCATCCGACTACCCCATGTTACTTATCGGGCAGTATCCCACCCAGCAATACACGGAAGCAACGGTTGATAATTTTGAGATATGTTTTATGTGTCATGACAGTGACATTATCATGGCAGAAACAACCGAATATGCCACAAATTTCAGGAACGGCACACTTAATTTACATTACCTGCATATTAACGGCACAAGGGGGAGGAATTGCAACCTCTGTCACAATGCTCACGGGGCGCCAAATAAACATATTATTGAAAGTACGGTGCAATACGGACAGTGGGCAATGCCACTGGAGGCAGTGTTTACCGAAAACGGCGGATCATGTGCAACAGGATGCCATAAAAAGCTGGAATATTCAAGGATTATTGAATAATTATTTCACATGCTCCCCGTTTTCCATGAGCACTTCATAGAAGTAGCCATATCCAAAATCCTTATCCAGGCTTATTCTTCCTTTTACCGCTACCTCAGTCCCAACCTTAAATTCCTGGGTGCTTGTCACTGTGAGGTCATTACTGCCCTCATCCCCCGTTCCGTCCTGTATATGAACCCAGTTGAGGCCCATTATGGCAGGATTAACCTTCACAACCCTCCCTTTAACAGTTATAACACGGTCATTATATTTCTCTTTTTCAGAATACAGGCGTGCAATACTGAGAGTGGCTTCTGATGGCTCTGAAAGTTCTTTCCCGGATGGCTGGCTCACCTCTTGATCCGGATAAGCTGAGCCCATGTCAGCACGAACCGGCCCTTTTTCACTGTTACAGGATACTAAAAATATCAGCAGGAACAAACATGTTAATTTATTCATATTTAATCTATTTTTATTAATCTCCATTTAATGAGGCAAAATACTGTACAAATTTATAATTGTTTGACTATTTTTATGATTATTAGAATAAAACATTCTTAATATTGAGACTACCCGTCGCTTTGCACTCCGTCATATTGAATCAGGCAGGAAGATGCCTGCTGGGTTTTACACTTTTATTCCTGCCAATTAACACCGCCTGCCCGCAGCAGGGAGAAGATATCATTGAGTATATTGATCAGTTTTCGAGCCAGGAAAAAAGCGGCAAACAGGGTATTTTTCATAAGCTTGGAAATATTATTCTTGGCAGGGAGACCCTTGAGATCAGGAATCCTGTTGATGTCTGTGCTGACAGCCCGGAAGCTGTATGGATACTGAGCCAGGGTAACGCTTCAATAATCATTGGAAACAAAACGGGATTACGAAAGGCGAAAGTTATAAATAGAAAGAATATTTCCCTGCCTTCCCTTGTAGGTATATGTTCTGCCGGCAAGCGGGGATTATTATTAACTGATTCTTATAACAATTCGGTTTATGCCTTATCGCGTGATGGCACTGAAATTCAAGAATTTGGGATTAATATAATTTTAGACAGGCCTACCGGCATAGCCTCTTCACCGATAAATGGTGAAGTATGGGTTGTCGAAACAAACGGCCACAGGATAAGCATTCTCGACAGGGACGGTAATTTCATAAAGAGTATAGGAGAGAGAGGTACTGAAAAGGGGCAGTTTAATTACCCCACACACATATGGATAGACAGTGAGGGGAATGCATATATAGTTGATTCCATGAACTACAGGGTGCAGGTATTTGATCAGGACGGTAAATTCCTTTACTGTTTCGGGGAAGCAGGAAATGCCAGTGGTTATATGGCCAGGCCGAAAGGGATAGCCAGTGATTCCTATGGAAATATTTATGTGGCTGATGCCCTTTTTCACGCTGTCCAGATATTCGATAAAAAGGGTAATTTTCTTTACAGCTTCGGAAGCCAGGGAAAAGACGAAGGCCGGTTTTGGCTACCTAATGGCTTATATATTGATAAGAATAATTATATTTATGTTGCGGATAATTATAATAACAGAATACAGGTTTTCAGGCTATTAAAAAACCCTTAATGAGATCCAGGTATATTGCAATAAGCATAGTAATCTTATTCACTGCCCCTGGCTTTTCACAGTCAGTAGTAAACACGGTTCATAATCTCAGTGCAACAGGACCCGGGGATTTACATGCTGTTTCCGAGTCTGAAATCTGTGTCTTCTGTCACACTCCCCACAGGAGCAAAGCAAACAGCCCACTCTGGAACAGGAATGATCCCGGTGTTGTTTATGATCTTTACCAGAGTACCACCATTCAGGCTTCACCCGGTCAGCCTGACGGGGCATCCCTGCTTTGCCTTTCATGTCATGACGGCACAATTGCTATGGGCAATGTCCTGAGCAGGGAAGCAGCTATTGATTTCTCAGGCGGGGTGACATATATGCCGGCCGGTTCGACCAATTTATCAGGTAATCTGTCAGATGATCATCCTGTATCCTTTGAATATAATACAGCCCTTGCTTCAGCCGACGGCCAGTTAAAAGATCCTGCAGCAATATCATTTCCCGTTTCACTTATGAATGGAAAAGTACAGTGTACATCATGCCATGACCCTCACAAGAACATTTATTCTGATTTCCTGCTTGTATCATCCCAGTTTTCTGAACTCTGTTATACCTGCCACGACCGTGATTACTGGCCCTCCTCAAGTCATAGTACTTCTTCTGCTACGTGGAATGGCAACGGGGCTGATCCCTGGCCACACACACCATATGCAAATGTAGCCGAGAACGGATGTGAAAATTGTCACAGTCCACACAATGCAGTGGGCAAATTCCGCTTATTGAACTATTTGTCAGAAGAACAAAACTGCCTTGTCTGTCACAACGGAAATGTGGCATCC
>JAZBOI010000430.1:0-3316 GCA_036351095.1 Bacteroidales bacterium
CTTCAGGCCGAACCTTTCTGCCTGTTCATTCTCAGGTGCTGCACTGAAGGCAGTCTCCGGATCAAGCATCAGCTTAACTTCCCTGGTAACATTATCCATGTTGACAAGTTTACCCAGGGGACTCAGCCTCGAGAGGTATACATTGGGAATAGACATGAAGACATGAAAGTGTTTACTGTAAGGCAGGATATTGGCAAATATGAATATCAACACTATATGGGACCACCAGAATATTTCATGCCAATTATGTATAGCAGCCTGGTCAGCACCTCCGTAAAGTTGTGCCAGCAGTGAGCTGACAGGAAAGACCCCTGCCATTTCGTTCCCCGGGTCTGCAGCATGTGCAAAATAGGCACTGTTCATACCCAGCAGTGTAAGCATAAGCAGGAGAATGAGGGTCAGGGCAATATTCGCATCTATATGTGATGCCTTTTTCATTTCCCTGCCTTCAAACCTTCCGATATGGAAAAACAACCTGCGGGCAAGGAATACAATTATTGATATTGTCACCAGGAGGGCAAAGATATCACCCGAGGCCATAATTACATCATACACAACACCAAGGAATCTTAAAACCCTGTCGGTCCCTGCCAGCCCGTCAATAATCATTTCAATGCTCCCTATGAGTATTACACAGAAACCCCAGAAAACAAGAGCATGCAGAAAGCCTATAAATGGCATCCTGAACATTTTCGACTGCCCGAAAGCCACCTTCATTGTCAGTGCCAGTCTCTGTCCCGTATTTCTGACCGGGAAAGCCGGTTTGGTGAGCCGGAAAAAACGAATCAGCCGCATTGCCGTATAGGAGAAAACACCCAGGGCAACAAGCAGTACAAGTGTGAAAATTATTTGCTTCTGCATATTATGGTAATTGCTGTTCCTGTCAGGCTGACTTTATTTTTCTGACAGCCTCTATGAGGCCGGGCAACACTTTCATTGCATCACCCACTATCCCGTATTTGGCTACCTCAAAAACAGGGGCATCCTTATCATTATTTATCGCTACTATACACTTTGAGGCACTCACACCTGCTATATGCTGGGTTGCTCCTGATATGCCCACAGCAATATACAGGTTGGGAGTAATAATCTTACCGGTCTGACCGGTATGTTCTTCGTGTGGTCTCCA
The DNA here is from genome assembly GCA_036351095.1 of Bacteroidales bacterium. Taxonomy (GTDB): domain Bacteria; phylum Bacteroidota; class Bacteroidia; order Bacteroidales; family VadinHA17; genus UBA9300. The sequence continues at coordinate 1,130 of JAZBOI010000430.1, forward strand.
CCCCTCGTCCGACACAGGCCTGGAGCAGGCTGTTGCCCCGCCGAGCAGGTCGGCCAGCTCAACCAGGGGAGCCCAGTTATCTGGCGACTTCATTCCTCTACCGCCTGATACTACTATCTCAGCATCTGTAAGAAGCAATTTACCCGATTGTTTCTGCACATCCAGAACCTTTGTCTTTGGCAGACCCGGGTCGATTTCATAATTAAGCTCTTCAATTTCGGCATTATGATCCTTTTCAAGCACTTCAAATGAATTCTGTGCCAGGGTAAGGATTTTAATATCTGTATGCAGGACAACATTTGCATAGGCATTGCCTGAATAGACCCTTTTATAGACCGTAAAAGGATCGGTGGAAGATGGCAGCCTGCTTACCCCCGCTCCTATACCGGCTTTTAACTTAACCGATAACCTTGGTGCTACAGCCCTGCCGGTATTGTTATTGGATATTATGATAACCCCGGCATCAATTTTATTTGCCATATCCCCAATCACTTCAGCATAGGCCTGGCTGTCAAGTACGCTCAGCAGCGTGTTCTTAAGGCTTATTATCTTTGATGCCCCATATTTCCCAAGGCTCTTAAGCTCATTTGAGTCAACATCACCAATTGACAGGACAGTGAGCTCTGTCTTTAACATATCGGCAAGAGCTGAAGCATATGATACCAGCTCGTATGATAATTTTTTAAATTTGCCGTCCCAGTTCTCTGTATATACTAATACTGACATATTCAAATTGATTAAGTTTTAATTCTTATTTCAGATCACTTTCTCCTCGTTCTGAAGAATATTAACCAGCTCTTCCGGTTTATCAGCATCAAAAAACCTGCAGGCTTCTTTCTCAGGAGGCATTTCATATGAGATAATCTCCGTTAGGGGGCTTACTTCAACAGCTTCGAGGATCTTAAGTGGTTTCGACCTGGCCATCATAATGCCCCTCATGGCTGCTATCCTCGGTTCCCTGGCTATTCCTTTCTGTACTATGGCAACAAAGGGCAATGGTACAGTTAAGAGTTCCCTGCCACCGTCAATTTCACGGGTAAGGCTAATATCAGTATTTTCAATATTTATCCCCGAGACAGCTGAAACAGAAGGATAGGCAAGAAATTCGGCCAGCATACCCCCTACCGTCGAACCATTAAAGTCGCTCGATTCAATGCCGCAGAGCACAAGGTCAAAATTATCGGCTTTTACTACTTCAGCAAGCTGTTTAGCAACAAAATAAGCATCATGAGGATCGGCATTGACCCTTATGGCAGTATCGGCCCCGATAGCCAGGGCCTTACGTATTGTCGGCTCAGAAGCCGGCAGGCCCACATGCGCAACCGTTACCGATTCAATCATGCCCGGGTGAGCTTCCTTTAACTCAAGGGCACGCGTAAGGGATAACTCATCCCATGGGTTTATTACCCACTGTATACCTGCGGTATCAAGCGCTTTGCCATCAGTGAATTTAACCCTGGTTGTTGTATCCGGAACATTACTTATGCACACAAGTATTTTCATCGATATATTTTTATTTAAAGTTGTGTTTTATAGCTAATTAGCCCAATAATCCCAAAATTAACCCCCTCATATTTAACCTCTTGAGCGAGCAAATATATAAAAAAAAAATTCTAATTTCGCCCGTCATAAATATTGAGTAAAATTGGGCGACAGGGTAAAAGCATATATATCTATCATATTTTCAATGGCATTCTTTGCTTTCTCTTATGTATGGTTCAAGATTGCCAATGAGACATACCGTCCTCTTACCATAGTGTTCTTCCGCCTGGCCACTGCTGTTATTGTGCTCAGCCTCTTCCTTTACCTAACAGGGAGATTTGAAAAGATCAGGAAAGAAGACAGGCCGTATTTTTTCTTCATTGCCCTTTTCGAGCCCTTCCTTTATTTCATTTTCGAGAGTCACGGCCTGGCCCTTGTTTCATCCACCGTTGCTTCCGTACTGATAGCCACCATACCCATTTTTACCGCTATAGGTGCACTGATCTTCTTCAGGGAAAAACTAAGTATGTTCAATTATGCCGGTGTCATTGTCTCTTTCACAGGCATACTGATATTCATTGTAGCGGGGAAAAGCAACCTCTCTTTTAACCCTCTGGGTATAATCCTGATGCTCTCAGCCGTATTGTGCGCCACAGCTTATTCACTCATCCTGCGCCGCCTGGCAAATAGCTACCGGCCTGTTTA
>JAZBOI010000431.1:0-8739 GCA_036351095.1 Bacteroidales bacterium
AGCCTGCTGGAGGATCACAGGTCAGAAACAAGGTTTGATGATTCCGAAATAATCGAGAAGAAAGACACAATAGTTAAAACCCTGCGTGACTATAATATTGAGGTCAAACATATTTCGGCAACTGTTGGTCCCACCGTCACCCTTTATGAAGTGGTGCCCGAGAGGGGTGTCAGAACAGCTAAAATAAAGTCGCTCGATAACGACATTGCACTGAGCCTGTCTGCTTTTGGCATCCGTATTATTGCACCAATACCGGGAAGGGGTACCGTAGGTATAGAAGTGCCCAACAAAAATCCTGAAACCGTGTCAATGAAATCGCTCATCAGTACAAAGGCTTTCCAGGACAGTAAATTTGAACTGGCTATTGCACTGGGGCGTACCATTACCAATGAGCTTCTTATGCTTGACCTGCAGACAATGCCACATTTGCTGGTTGCGGGAGCCACGGGACAGGGTAAGTCTGTTGGCCTGAATGTAATAATAGCCAGCCTACTGTACCGTAAGCACCCTGCAGAGATCAAGTTTATTATGGTCGACCCCAAGATGGTTGAGCTGACCCTCTACAATAAGATCGAGAAACATTACCTGGCCAAGTTGCCTGATACAGATGATCCTATTATCACGGAAACACAGAAAGTTGTCTATACCCTGAATTCGCTCTGTATTGAAATGGATACAAGGTACAGGCGGCTGCGTAAGGCGAAAGTGAAATCGATCAGGGAGTACAATGAAGTTTTTACCAAGCGGCGACTCAATCCCGAACACGGTCATAAATACATGCCCTATCTCATACTTGTAATTGATGAATTTGCCGATCTTATTATGACTGCCGGCAAGGAGATTGAAGGGCCTATCCAGAGATTATCACAGCTGGCAAGGGCCGTTGGTATTCACCTGATAGTGGCCACACAGAGGCCATCAACCAATATTATTACCGGGACCATCAAAACCAATTTCCCTGCAAGGCTGGCTTTCAGGGTTTCCTCATCAATAGATTCACGAACCATCCTTGACAGTGTGGGAGCTGAAAAACTGGTCGGCAGGGGTGATATGCTCATTTACAATGGAACGGAGCTGATAAGGGCGCAATGTGCTTTCATTGATACTCCTGAACTGAACCGCCTGACAGATTACATAGCGGCCCAGCAGGGATATACCGATGCATATATACTACCTGAATATATCAGTGAAGCGGATGAAAATTACCAGGAAATTGATCTCAGGAAGAGGGACAGCCTTTTTGATGAAGCAGCCCGCCTGGTGGTTCAGACACAGCAGGGATCAACATCGCTCATCCAGCGAAAGATGTCGCTTGGATATAACCGTGCCGGAAGGATAGTAGACCAGCTCGAAGCTGCAGGTATCCTCGGACCATACGAAGGGAGTAAAGCCAGGGACGTGCTCATTACCGATATGGCAAGTTTGGAACATATTTTGAAGGGATTAGAATAAAACAGATGAAAAGCGTAATCACAATATTGTTACTGGTGACCGCGTGTTCGGTCAGTGCACAGAAAGACCCTGCTGCACAGGCTGTGCTTGACCGCTTCTCGGCAGAAGCACTCTCGGCACCTTCCATTAGCATGGAATTTTCACTCAGGGTACACGATAAGGTGGAAGATACAGAGCACGAATCAGAGGGGAGCGTCGTGATAAAAAATAATATGTACAGGCTGGATCTGCCTGAGAATATTATCTGGTATAACGGATCAGCAATATGGACACTGGCCCCTGAAGTAAAGGAAGTGACTGTTACCCTGCCCGACCCGGATGATGATACATTCATCTCATCGCCTTCAGGTATTTTTGATATGTATAAAGAGGGTTTTAAATACAGCTTGCTCAGGGAACTGCCTGAAGGAAGTGTTATTGACCTTTACCCGGAAGATCCTTCAGGGACGGATTTCAGTATTATCCGGCTGGTGATTGACAGGCAGAACAATCTAGTTTCTGCAGAGTACTGCAGGAAGGACGGCATTGATATTTTTATTGATGTCACCGGCTATAATCTTAAAGAATCGTATACCGATCAGTTTTTCAGTTTCGACCCTTCAGAGTTTCCCGGTGTTGATATTATAGACATGAGGTAATTACTCATTTTTCTTATCAGGATACTCTATCCTTGCATGGTAAATAGTATTGAGCCTGCTAACGAAGGTTTCCTTTATCCTGGATATATCCCTGAAGGTAATGGGTGCCAGTGTGAACTGTCCTTCCTCCATCTGGTTATCGATTATCGAATCCACCAGCTTCCTTATCTTCTCTTCACTGTATTCCTTAAGGCTCCTGGATGAGGCCTCGACGGCATCCGCCATCATGAGTATTGCCTGCTCCTTGGTGAAAGGCCTGGGGCCTGGATAGGTAAAATCACCGGGGTTGATTTCGCGCTCAGGATACCGGTCTTTATACTGCCTGTAAAAATAGTAAGCCCTTGTTGTACCCTGGTGAGTCCTTATAAAATCTATTATCTGCTGCGGGAGGGAATGTTTTTTTGCCAGGTCAAGGCCTCTTTTAATATGCCCGATAATTATTTCCGCACTTTTCTCAGGCTCCAGGCCGTCATGCGGGTTAAACTGTTCAGACTGGTTCTCCGTGAAATATTCCGAGCCGGCAACTTTGCCAATATCATGATACAGTGCACCGGCCCGTACGAGGAGGGGATTGGCTCCTACATTCCTGGCTGCTTCCTCAGCCAGGTTGGCTACCTGCATCGAATGCTGGAATGATCCGGGTGCTTTTTCCGCAAGCTCTCTCAAAAGGGGCTGGTTGGTGTCGCACAGTTCAAAAAGGGTGGCATCAGAGAGGAAGCCAAAAGTTTTTTCAAAAAGATAGATTAAGGGATAGCTTAATAAAAGAAGGACTGAATTACCGGCGAACCATGCATAATTTGACCAGTTAATCTCATTTACATCCCCTTCCTGTATAATGCCAATGCCAAAGTAAACAAGCGAGAATGTCAGGAACACCATTGAAGCTGAAAAGAAAAGCTTAGCCCTCCTGTATGTATTCGTAAGGGTGAATATTACCACCACACTGCCGAGGAAATTAAGAAAAATAAATTCAAAGGAGTTAGGCACTATAAACCCTGTTATCATAAGTGTCACCAGGAGTATGAACAGGGCCAGCCTCGGGTCATAAAATGTCCTGATAATTATTGGTATCAGTGCCAGGGGTATGAGGTAGACGCTTATCCCGGGCAACATGATTACTATCCTGGCCAGGGCAACGAAAACAAGGAGCAGGATCAGTATGAAGAGGGTTTTCAGGAATGAATCCAGGACCTCCCTTCTGAAATGGTATAGAAAGAGAAAGAGGATAAGGAAACATGCACTGACAATCAAAAGCTGTCCGAGGATAAACAACCAGGAATTATACACCCCAATCCTCTCCCCATATTCCTGCCTGAACGATTCCAGAACCCTGTAGCGGTAGTTATTAACCAGTTCGCCCTTGGATATTATCAGCTCCCCTTCCTGTATCATTCCCCTCGTAAGGCTGATGTCCTTCAGTAAATTATTCCTTTCAGCAGTTGACCTTCCCTCATTGTAACTTACATTTGGTTTGATAAAATCACCCAGGGTAATGGTGCCCAGGAACCTGGAAACATTCATGCCAACCCTGTCGGATATTTGATCCTGCAGTGCCGCGCGTTGATTTCTTACAAGTTCATAGGCCTCCTTGTGGGTATACAGCTCATCCAGCTTAACCCGCTCGGCAATATTTCCCCTTACCAGCATAATGCTTTTTTCCTGGCTGAGAAGGTTCTCTGTGAATTCATTAAGTTCATAAATGCCTGTCTCATAAACCCTTTCAATTATTGATGCCAGTTCCGAGCGTATCATTTCATACTCAGAAGTCGAAAGCTCATTTACAGTACCGATACTGCCCAGGCGCATTTCATTAAAGTAGGAGTGGAAATTACTCAACTGGTACTTAACAAGTGATGTGTCATAATCAAAGAAGGGACTGAATGATGCGAGGGCACTGTCCCTTTCCCTCCCAAGTTCAGCCTCAGTCTTGTGAACGGGAAAATCCATCGGTGCAATTAAAACATCATGCATCCATGGTCTTCCTTTCTGGTATTCATACCTGAATTTTCCCTCCCTCGGCATTAAATATGTCACAAGTACAATGGAAAGGGCAAATAATGTTCCCAGGTAAATATTACGTTTTGATTTTGACCACCAGTTTTTGAATGACATGCTATGAATGTATTAACAATTATCTGATCCTCAATATTAATTGCAAAAATAAGTGAATTTTCCGGAAAAACATTAAAGACTGTCCGTGGTCATCACTTTAGTGCGGCAGATGGGGATATGCATACTGTTGAAAATAAGTTCCGCCAGGGTATCATCATTATGAAAATGGCATTCTGTTATAAAATATATAAAGGCAAACAGGAAATTCTTATCTTGGTTTCCTTTATTCATTTAATAATACCAGGATGAAACGACCATGAATTTTAACATTTTAAAATCCACATATGAAAAAATGATTAAAATTCATCGGGAGTTCCTGAATGTGAAGAAATTTTTAGTTTCTTCATTTTCAGAAAACTAAAAATTTTAAACAGATGAAACGAAAAACCTTTATAGTTATCTTTCTCTCTCTTACAACAATGCTGTCTTCACAGGATTTTTCATTTGGAGACAGTTTCAGTGAACTTCAGTACAGGATGGCAGGTCCCTACAGGGGAGGAAGGGTAACGGCTGTTGCAGGGATAGAATCGCAACCCTCTGTTTTCTACATGGGTGCTACCGGCGGAGGTGTCTGGAAAACAATTAATTACGGTATAAGCTGGGAGAATGTATCTGACGGCTTTTTCCACACCGGCTCAATCGGTTCAATAAGGGTGGCACAGTCAGATCCAGATATTGTATATGTTGGAACGGGTTCAGACGGTATAAGAAGTAATGTAATTATTGGTAAGGGGATGTACCGCTCTGATGATGCAGGGAAGACATGGAGCTTCGCAGGCCTGTCCGAAGCAGGACAGATAGGTGCGCTCGTGATACATCCTGACAATCCCGACATATGTTATGCCGCAGCTATAGGTAATCCTTTCGGTCCAAACCCGGAGAGGGGTGTGTTCAAAACTGTTGATGGTGGACAGAGCTGGGAAAAGGTACTCTACATTTCCGATAAGACAGGTATAAGCGATATAGAAATGCACCCTGCCAATCCTGATATACTTTATGCTTCGGCATGGACGGTAGAGAGGAAACCGTGGACCATCATCTCAGGTTCTGAAGAGGGAGGAGTATACCGTTCAACGGATGCCGGCCTGAGCTGGAAGAAGCTTGAGGACGGACTGCCTGGTGGCATTGTGGGTAAGAGTGACCTGGCAGTCTGCAAAGCAGAAGCTGATTATATTTATGTCCTGGTGGAAGCATCTGAAGACAGGGGTGGTGTATATTTTTCGGAGAATATGGGCGACAGTTTTGAATTAATAAGCAAGGAAGCTTACCTGCTTGACCGTCCATTCTATTATACAAATATTGATGTTGATCCCACTGACCCTGATATTATTTATGTTAATTCAACGGGCTACTACAGGTCAGACAACAGGGGTGAGTCGTGGACCAGGATCTCAACTCCTCACGGCGATAATCATGATATGTGGATCAATCCTTCAAACCCTGATATCTATATTCAATCCAATGACGGCGGTGCCAATGTTACCCTTGACGGTGGGGAATCCTGGTCTTCGCAGAATAACCAGCCTACATCCGAACTGTACCAGGTAAATGTGGATGACCAGTTTTCCTACTGGCTGTATGCAGGACAGCAGGATAACAGTACCGTGGCCATCCCCGGAAAGGCCGCGTGGTCAAACAGGGATAACTATATTATGGCTGTTGGGGGCTGTGAGACAGGGCCGGCCGTTCCAAAGCCGGGTAATCATAATATCGTTTACTCCAATTGTAAAGGCCGTTTTGGTGTTTATAATAAAATAACGGGACAGGAAAAACAGTACTATGTTGGTGCTGCTAATATTTACGGGCATAACCCGGCCGATCTCAAATATCGCTTCCAGAGGGTGGCACCCATAATGGTGTCGCCACACGACCCGGACCTTGTTTATCATTGTTCACAATATGTACATCTTACACGTGATGACGGGGTGACCTGGGAGACCATATCCCCTGACCTTACGGCTTTTGAAACCGATAAGCAGGTAATCTCAGGTTCCCCGATCACAAGGGATATAACAGGTGAGGAATTTTACAGCACTATCTATGCAATTGCTGAATCGCCGCTTGAAAAGGGAGTAATATGGACCGGTGCAAACGACGGTCCGGTTCATATTACAAGAAACGGAGGGGAAACATGGCTCAATGTCACCCCGCCTGACCTGCCCCCGGGAGGAAGGGTGCAGACCATAGAGGCATCACCCCATAATGCCGGCGGGGCTTACGTGGCTGTCTACAGGTATCTTCTGGATGATTGGAAACCATATATCTACAAAACTGATGACTATGGTGATAACTGGATGCTCCTGAGCGACGGATCAAATGGTATTCCCCCGGATTGCCCGGTAAGAGTGGTCAGGGAAGATCCCGACAGGAAGGGACTACTTTATGCGGGGACTGAACACGGAATGTATGTTTCCTTTGATGATGGTCTGAAATGGTACAGCCTGCAACAGAATCTGCCGGACGTGCCCGTGACAGATATAAAAATTTACAGGAAGGACCTTATACTTTCAACTATGGGGCGCTCATTCTGGATAATGGATAATATTAGTCCCCTCCATCAATTCCTTCCCTCATCAGATAATGACAGGCCAGTCTTTTTTGGTCCGCAGGATGCCTTCAGGTCGCCAGAAAGGAGGGGTTTGTATCTTGACTATTACCTGCCTTCCGATATGTCCTCAGCCCTGCTTGAAGTCAGAAGCAATGACGGCAAAGTGCTGAAGACATTCCAGGGAAACAGCTCTGCAGGATTTCATCGTATTATATGGGATTTAAGAACTGATATTGATTTACCCGGTGAATCTTTTTCAAGACGCCTGAGGGGCCCGAAAGTAGTTCCGGCACGCTACAATGTAACACTGATGACAGGCAATGAGAGATTCAGCGCCGGCTTTGATATACTGCCTGATCCCAGGATTATAGAGGACGGCATGACTTTTTCCGCTTATAAGGAACAATATGATCTGGCAGTTAAAGTGCTTGAACTCTACGGCAAAACATCTGCCCTGATTGCTGATCTGGATAGCATAGCGGGAGAGGAGGGAGATAAAAATAAACCTGCCGGCAGAAAGGAGGCTAAAAAGCTGGAAAGCCTGTCTGCTATCAGGGATCAGCTTGTTACCCGTGACGATATCAGGTATCCCCGGCCTATGCTTTCAGACCAGGTAATGTACCTGTATTCAATGCTGAGCAGGGCTGACCAGAAACCGGGTAATGATGCATATGTGAGGTATGAAGAACTGAGCTCTCTTTTCGAATCGTTGAAGAATCAATATGATAAGTTAATGGATTAATTGCATTCTTTTTCATATTTTTGTTAGAGTTAAGAAATAAACTAGAACTGACCTTAACCTGATTAACTATTAAACTAACTTGAAATGAACCATTCCAAAGATTACCTCAGGCACCTTCTTTTCCTGGTTATACTTGTTTTATTTCTTGGTGGATGCAAAAATAATCCCCCTGTAATTTCCCATAACCAGGAATCTGATACAATAAGCATTTCGCATGGTGATATACTTGAGCTGGAAATGAGTTTTGCCGATGACCGGGAAGAACTGATTTCTGCGAGCGTATCATTTAATGGTGAGGAACTCTATTCCGGGAGTGACAGTTTGTTTAAATATTCCCTCAACACCTCCGGGCTGGATGCAGGGGAGTACATGGTGAGGATAAATGCACTTGACGAAGACAGCCTTGTCACGGAAAAAATATTAACCATAAACATCAGGGGGGTGAATCCATCTATGGGTACACTGTCTGTCAGAGAGATCGGTGCCACATATATTAGGGCTGATTTTGATATTACAACTTCGGGCGGACTGGTAATTAGTGAAAAGGGTATTTCCTATACTGATATGGCCGATGATGGGGCAGGGGAAAAGAAAATAACAATAGATGATACCGGCCTGGATACTGAAGGTATAGTAGATGGTTTTCCGAGAGATTCCGACCTGCGCCTGAGAGCTTATGCAACAAACGCTGCCGGAACAAGTTACAGTGACTATGTCAGTATCAAAACAAAGAATGGCATACCTGTTATCACAACAGGAGATGTGAGCAATATCCATTCAAAAACTGTTGATGCTTCAGGCAGGCTCATTACCAACGGGGGGGAGAAGCTTTCCTCCTATGGCATTGTGTATTCGGAGGATCCTGAGCCACAGCTGGATGATAAAGTAAGTTATGCCGGTGGAGGATCTTCTTTTAAGATTGAACTTGACGAGCTGCAGCCATTCACAAAATATTATTTCAGGGCTTTTGCCAGGAACAGGTTTGCCACACGTTTTGGTGATATTAAGGAGTTTGAAACAACAGGACCACCAACAGTAAGAACAGGAGAGCCCGGACGTATAATGGTAAGCTCAATAAATATAAATATTGAAGTGACTGATGATGGCGGACACGAGGTAACAGATGCAGGAGTCTGCTATTCCATGCTTAAGGAACCAACTATTGACACCAATGTGTCAAGTTTCGGAAAAGGAACAGGAAGCTTTGAAGCCAAAGTGGATAATCTTGACCCTGGAACAAGATATCA
>JAZBOI010000432.1:0-2200 GCA_036351095.1 Bacteroidales bacterium
ATTACATCAAAGCCCTTAAGCTGGACCTGGAGGATGAGCAGGGAGGAACAACGGCTGAAGGCATACACCTTGGGGCCATGGCAAGCACTGTGGATATGGCCATGCGCAGTTATTCAGGTATGGAGATAAGAGAAGATGTCCTGTGGTTCAACCCCAGGCTCCCTGAAGAGGTGGAAGCCATCTCATTTATCCTTCGCTACCGGGGCCACCGTATCAGGCTGCGCATAAGTCATAAAAAGATCAGCTTAAGATTCCTGAAGTGCAGGGCAAATCCTGTAAAAGTAAATATCCGTGGCAGGGAAATGACTTTCAGGACAAATGATCATAAGGAAATTGAAATCTGATCAGAAGCTGCTGTAAGTATCCTGGTAACGATCCAGCAGATCGAGGAACTTTTTTACAGCCTGTCCTTTATTTACAGGTATATCCACCGTCTATGACCAGTTCACTGCCGGTCATAAATTTTGACTCCTCGCTTGCGAGGAACACAATACCCCACGCAATATCATCAGGTTCACCAACATGACCTATAGGATGCAAAGCGTCAAGCTCTTTCCTGAATTTCTCCACGCCTCCTTCAAACTCTTCTCCCATTGCTTCCACCAGCGGGGTCCATACAAATCCGGGGTGGATTGAGTTGACAAGGATATTGTCTTTAGCGTAAAGGATGGCATCCGTCTTTGTCATCAGCCTTACAGCTCCCTTGGAGGCATGGTAGGGGGGTATATCACCGGCACTTATTATCCCATAGATGGAAGAGAGGTTAATAATTCTTCCCCCTCCATTATCACGCAGGTGAGGTATTATATGCCTTGTACAGAGGAAAACACCGTTAATGTTTATATCTATTACCTTCTGCCACTCTTCAAGGCTGATCTCATGGGTTGGCTTGTTGACACCGGATATCCCGGCATTATTGACGATGCCGTCTATCTTCCCGTATTCCTCTCTCACGGATGAAAACATCAGCTCCACCTGTTTTTCATTTGAGACATCGAGATGCCGGTATGTGGCTGATCCACCATTGTTCACTATCTCATCCTTAAGGGCAATACCCTCATCGTCAAGCACATCACTCACCACGACGGATGCACCTTCATCTGCCATTCTCTTACATCCGGCTGCTCCAATACCACGTGCAGCTCCTGTCATAATAAACACTTTACCTTCTAATCTTTTCATACTTTTCACTTTTTAGTGTTAAACATTATTTTTCCTGAAGAACAGCTTGCCATATCCATTCCAAATGCCAGGCAAATCGCATCTTAGTGCCTAAAAATCTCCTGTCATGCTGATTTATAAGGATAAGCGATTGATAATTAATACTGTTTAGATAGCAGCCGCTTATGAATAATCGAAATTTTGTGGTATTACTTCACAGTTTTTGCGTATTAATTACACAGCTCAGCTAAGGTCAATCCCCTTTCTGCCTTTTCCTGTACAAATCGAATATCCACATCCGACCGGGAAAATCAATTCATGCTGATTGATAAGGGGGATACACCCGGATACTGTTTCAGTTCCCTGGATCACCAGGATACACCCGGATACTGTTTCAGCCCCTTGAATCACCAGGATACACCCGGATACTGTTTCAGTCCCCTGGATCACCGATGATCAACAATGTTTGCCGGGACGAAGGATCTCCTGTGCGCATGAGTGAAATATTTTCAGATTAAATACTTTCTAACTACCTTTATGCTTTCAGTTCCTGTTCCAAATGATAGAGAAGTGAATGTCTATACATTACAGCTAATAGCCAATGAAAACAGTCTTAATAATTGAAGACGATACCTATATCTGCAACCTGCTTGTAAGTTACCTTGAACAAAAAGGTTTTAAAGCCGAGGGGTCCTATTCGGGAGCCAGGGCAAAGAAGCTGATTGAATCCAGGGATTACAGTATTATCCTCTGTGATTACAGGCTGCCGGAAACAAACGGCTATGAGATGCTCCTGTTCATTAAGTCTAAGAAACCTGACATACCGGTCATTATTATGACGGCTTATTCAGATGTCAGAATGGCTGTTAAGCTTATCAAATCGGGTGCCTATGATTATGTTACCAAACCTGTACACCCGGAGGAGATACTTCACCTTATCAACAGGGCCATAGAAGAAAAGAATAAAAAATCTGACAGGGGGTCCGCTTCCTTCAACGAGGAATTTATCATCGGAAAAAGTGAGCAGATCAAGCAGATA
>JAZBOI010000433.1:0-3754 GCA_036351095.1 Bacteroidales bacterium
ATATTACTTCGGTTACTTCAAACTCATAATCAAGGTACTCGTAAATGGGTATGCGCGGTTCTGTTTCGCCCATTGAATAACCCCATATGCTTTCGTATTCAGCCGGGTTTTCTCCCAGTTCGGCAAGCTGGTGCAGGTATTCACTTATTGATTTTGACTCAATAATAATAATCTTACCCATTTTATGTATGATAGGGCTGTGCACCCTGTTGGGATCATGGTCAAACTCAAGTATCCTCCTTCCATAGCGTGTTATGCCTATAACCCTGTATGTCAAACTCTTGCCTACCCCGGGTAGGTTAAGAACGTTCCTGTCGGTAGCAAGGAAGGGTATATTGGCCTTCTGCCTCAGGGCATTAATATTTTCCTGCATATTTTCAGCCTCGACGGGGAATTGTTTTATTTCATCGTAATATTCCTCCGGTATGAAGCCCAGCACCTTCTCCTCGATCTGTTCCTGTACGGCCCTTGCATTAGGTGCAAAGTTGAAGTTATTTTCCATATACCCTTTAACGGTAAATGTGTAATATGTAAGGACGCCTATGTCATTAAGCACTTTCCTGAGTTTTGAAGTATGTCCTCTTCTCGAAGCAGCCGATGTAAAGACCAGCTGGTTGGTGACTGTCCACCCGGCAGCTATCAGTTTCTTAATCCCGTCCCTTGCTTCGGGTGTCACCTCCATGGGCGATTCAAAATGGGTCTGTATAAGGAACTGGTTAACACCTATTGCCGAGGCTTTTTTCTTAAAGTCACTCAGCACTGCCGCCAGTTCAGGTGTCAGCCTCTGCGGGAGGTATGCCGGCAGGCGGGTGCCCAGTCTTACTCTCTGTATCTCCGCATGTTTCTCACCGTTTTTGAGATTTTTGTTGGCCTTCTTCTTCCTCATGGCCATCTTATAGACGGCAGTGAGTATTTTTTCAAGTGATTTATCGGTGCTCATAAGTGCATCCCCGCCTGTGATAAGTATATCCCTCAGCTGTGTATCATTTTCAAAATACTCCATTATGTCGTCCAGTCGCTCGTCCCAGCTCTTCGTAGGCTTAAGCTTATCCAGGTTGAAATTAAGGTGCCCGTTCTGGAAGTCAAACATCCTCTGGCATGATGAGCAAAGGCCACCACATGCTCTTCCCATTGTATCGGGGATCAGTATGGCCACCTCCGGGTATCTCCTGTGCACATTATGATGCGTGGGAAGCAGCCAGCCGGCGGCATTCGGTTTGCCGGGCTCGACAAGGTCTTCTTTCTCCCATGCCACTATATGCCCGAATTCCTCAACGAGCTGCTGGCTGTAGAGAACGTAATACCTTATTGCCAGGTCGGCACCAATGGCAAAATATGGCACCCTCACATGCAGGAGGGAGAGATAATAAGGGTTCACGAAGAAGGGAATTCCCTTGGCCTCGGCCTGCTTCATTATCTTCATGGTATCGGGATCGAGAGAATTGCCCAGCAGTTCATTCAGCAGCTCAGGTGATCTGACAGCGAACCTAAGGTGGAAAAGATGTTCTTTCCACCACTTCAGCATGAGCAGGAATTTCTGCTGCCTTGACAGGTCCTCCTTGAAGCAGTACTTGCTGTCATTGATCAGCCCCTGATCGATCTTATCTATAAGTATGTTTATTATCCTGTCCCTGTTTTCCTCCCTCAGTTTAACGATACGCGGATCCAGTCCCGATGGGAAGCGTTCCATCCACGACCTCAGCTGTTTCCTGTCAGGCGTTTTGCAAACATATGTTCCGGCCAGCTGCCTGAAAAGGTAGAGCATATCCTCAAAAAAAGAAGGTTTGGCCCCACCTGTGCCGTATGTCACCGCCATCCAGATCATCTTTATGGGATTGCTTATAGCCTTCTCTCCCCTGAGGTTAAGGTCTTCATAGGTACGGCCCGCATTATCGATGTAATCGAGTATTCTTATTGCGGCAAAATCTTTCCATTCGAGTCGCTCAAAGGCCTCCCTGCCATTGATCTCGCCCTTATAAAACTGCCATGCTTCGGGTCTGCTCTCAAGAACACCGCTTATCCAGTCCTTTACACCTATAAGAGCCTCAGTCTCATTTCGTGCATTTCTCATTATCTCTTCCAGTACCGGGTTCTCTTTCAGCAATTGCTTGAGTACGCGATGTGCCTTTACGTTTATCGCAATCCTGTCAAGATCCAAGAAATTTTCCATGATGCATCGATTTGGTTTGATCTTTAAATTTAATAAAAATGAAAAGATTTATTATCTTATAAATCATTATAATCCCATGAAGAGAGTTATTTCAAGCGAAAAAAAGCCAATCAAGCTGTGGACCGATGATATTGATGAGGGCGCATTGCAGCAGGCAAAGAATCTTGCCAACCTGCCTTTCACCTTCAAATGGGTAGCTATCATGGCTGACTGTCACAAGGGCTATGGCATGCCCATCGGGGGCGTGCTCGCAACAAGCGGCGTGCTTATTCCGAATGCTGTGGGAGTGGACATAGGCTGCGGTGTTTGTGCTGCCAGAACGTCCCTGCGGTCAATTGAGAACAATACCCTCCTGGAGGTGCTGCAGGCTATACGCAGGCGTGTACCGCTCGGACACGTACATCATAAGAAACCCAGGCACTGGGAAGGTTTCAGCTCTGCACCGGATGTGGGCATCATCAGGCAGGAACTCGACAGTGCCCGCCACCAGCTTGGCACCCTGGGCGGGGGAAATCATTTCATAGAGATACAGAAAGGCTCGGATGGTTTTATCTGGCTCATGCTTCATTCAGGTTCACGAAACTTCGGGCTGAAAATTGCCAATGAATACCATAAAAAAGCACTGGGAATGTGCAAAAAATGGCACTCTTCGCTGCCTGACAGGGACCTTGCTTTCCTGCCACTGGAAACGGGGGAGGCTGGTGAGTATTTAGCCGCTATGAACTTTGCACTCGATTTTGCACGGGCCAGCCGCCTGGTGATGGTCGAGGAAGTAAAAAGGTCACTGCAGGAAATGGTGGCAGATATCAGCTTCAGTGATACGATCAATGTGCATCATAACTATGCCGCCCGGGAAGTACATTATGGTGAGGAGGTAATAGTACACCGCAAGGGTGCCATTTCAGCAAAGGAAGGTGAAACAGGAATTATACCGGGGTCGCAGGGCATGAAAAGCTATATCGTCAGAGGCAGGGGAAATCCTGAATCCTTTATGTCATGCTCACACGGGGCCGGCCGTAAGATGGGCCGCAGGCAGGCAATACGCAGCCTCAGCCTCAGAGATGAAAGAAAATTCCTTGATGACAGGGGTATTATACACTCGCTAAGGAGTGCCAGGGATCTTGAAGAAGCGGCGGGAGCCTATAAAGACATCAATATTGTTATGGAGAACCAGGAAGATCTCGTGGAAAGCCTGGTGGAGCTCTCCCCCCTGGCCGTAATCAAAGGCTGAGTGCGAAGACCTTATCTAACAGAATGACAGGCGGTTCTTCGCCAGGCTGTTCAGCAAGCGGTTCTTCGCCTGGCTATTCAGCAAGCGGCTCTTCGTCAGAATATTCAGCAAGCGGCTCTTCGCCCGGTTATTCAGCCACCGTCTCTTCCGCCGGCTTTACGGCAACAGGCTCTTCGCCCTTAAACAGCTTTATTGTTTCATCCTGCAGCAGTACCCATATTGAATACACGCCTTTTGCTGTGCCTATAGGTATATTCAGGCAGTTTATTGCTGACATGATGATAATGAGCACCCTTGCCCACTCGCTGTAGCTGAACAGGCCGATACCGCCAATTATGCTCAGCACTGACACC
>JAZBOI010000434.1:0-7125 GCA_036351095.1 Bacteroidales bacterium
AGTTTTTCAAGTGAGTACATATATTCCACAACAGCACACAGCTCGGTGCCCTGGGCCGGGCTTTTGCCTGAAAGGTGTTCATCACCCGAGAACCTTCCGCCGGCCTGGTCATGGTGGGTAATATACTTATCAATACCTGTGAAAACAGCATTTTTATGTCTTTCATCCATTGACTGCTGGTACCATAAACCCGGGTACTTAATAGCCATTGCATTATTTACGACATGGGCTGTCAGTCCCTCGGCCTGCCAGTTATGAGGGATAAGTCCATTTGCAACGGCATTTGAATCCCAGGGGAAGGTATAGTAGTATTCAGTCCAGTCGAAGCTGTACCTTTGAATTGACTCTATTGTTTCAAGTATCCATGGTTCTTTCAGTCTTTTATAAAGCCAGTAGCCGGTCACGGCATGTTCCATGGCCCTGACCCCCCTCCATTCCTTATCTGGCCAGTCGGGCTCATTCTCATGGAGGTAGCTGAAATAAGCGGTGATCACATCAAGGGCTTTCTGGTTCCCTGTCGCCTCGTAATATTCCGTCAGTACCTTTGAAGCCACTGCCAGCGGCCACCTGTCGGTCAGTGCCTCCGGGCCAAACCAGCCGCCGGGTTCTGAACTGTTAAGTATATAGTCCATCCATTCGCCAACCTTCAGTTTAAGCCTGTTATCGTTCAGAATATATGCCAGTGGCACCAGCCCGTCGAGGTAATATGGTCCGCGTTCCCATGATTCGCCACCTTTACCTTTCCATCCTGAAGACACAAGATCTTCCCAGAACTCATCCAGGTGACCGCTAAGGCCGGCGGCCTGTATCTCAAGCTGGTCCTTTAGCCATCCTTCGGCCTGTACACTGCCCAGGGGCAGCTTAATATAAGCTTCTTTTACCAGCGGTTTTGGGTTTACCGGGTACAGGGGCCTATCCGGCACTTTCCGGCACCCGGAAAGTACGGAAAAGATCACCACTATTAGTATGCAGGCAGAGTATTTCATTTTTTTTACGGATTTTAATCTAACTGCATAAAAATACTAAAAGTTAGGGAGATTAATTTAAGTCACCTGTTCTTTATCTCTTTGCGCTTATCAAAGGCATTTGTAAATTCTGACCAAGGTTTTTGTTTATTCGAAAAAAATTATACATTTGATTTATTATTCTAACTTAAATCTTAAATCTATGAAGAAACTAACACTGATTTTTTCATTGTTTGTGCTAAGTATGTCTATGCTTGTAGCGCAAACGGTGACGATCACGGGGACAGTTACCGATGAACAGGAGGGTACTCCGATTCCCGGGGTGTCCGTAATCGCTGTGGGGACTACTATTGGTACCACAACGGACGTAGATGGCAACTATTCTATTACAGTGCCATCCAATATTAGAACTCTGGAGTATTCTTTTATCGGGATGACTACCAGGGAAGTTGATATTGCCGGTCGTACGGAGATTGATGTTGCCCTGGCACCGGACGTCTTCGGTCTTGACGAGGTAATTGTCACGGGTGTTGCATCCATGACACCCAGAAAGAAATTATCCATTACTGTTGACCAGGTAGGCGAGGATCGACTGAAGGAAGTTCCCGCCACATCGGCAGCCTCGGCGCTGCAGGGTAAGGTTGCCGGTCTGACAATAGTCCAGGCATCCGGTTCACCCGGTAGTGCAGCATCAATACGCCTGAGGGGTGCTACCACCATTGGTGGTTCACAGGCCCCACTTATCATTGTTGATGGTGTGATGCTGGAAGGTACCCTTGCCGATATCAATGTTGATGACATTGAAAATATGGAAGTTGTTAAGGGTGCTGCCGCTTCAGCTCTCTACGGTTCACGTGCAGGTAACGGTGTTATCTCCATCCAGACCAAGAGGGGCAAGAATATTGCTGCAGGCCAGACAATAGTTACTGCAAGAACAGAATTTGGTGAGCAAAGGATAGCAAGGAAAATGGACGTATCCACACACCATGTCAACAAGCTTGCTGACGACTGGGCAACAGAGGACAGGTATACCAAGTATGCAGGAATCACAACCTATGGTGATCTTCCCAGTCATACCAACCTTGACAGCCTCGGTTTTCTCCTTTCAGGCTCTCTGACAATGGATGATGACCATTATATGGATAATCCTTACGGACTGGTGCAGGATCAGCTTGACCTTTTCTACCAGCCCGGTAATTTCTCAACCAATTATGTATCGGTTGCCACGAACACCGGCCGGACCAACTTCATGGCCTCATTCGAGCATGCCGAACAGTCGGGTGTAGTATTCAAGACTGAAGGTTACCAGCGTAACAACTTCAGGATCAATGTTGACCATAAATTCTCTGAGAAATTTACTTTCAGCACCAGCAACCTGGTGATCAAGACCTTCACTGATGCCGGTAATATGGACTTCTTCTCACTGCTTCAGCTACAGCCTGATATGGACCTTACCAGGAAGAATCCCATCGATGGCTCAGATTACAGGCTGAATGTTGACCAGTTCGGTACAACTATCAATCCACTTTACCTGCTGAACAACACCTATAATGAAGGGAGAAGAAACAGGATCCTAAGCAGTTACAAATTTAACTATATGCCCTTTAGTTTCATGAACATTGAGGGTACTTATAGCTTCGAAAAACAGGATAATTACGGTCATTACCTGAATCCAAAGGGCTACCTCATTCTCGGAGCTCCTGTCAGCGTAACTGACGGCTATATGTCAAAATCAAGCAGTCAGCAGCTTTCACAGGTCTTCCAGCTTACCGCTAACTTCAACAAGGTATGGGGCGACTTTACCACAAAGGGTAAATTAAGCTACCTCTATGAAAGTAATGAGTGGGAAAACTTCAGTACCTCCGGGCGTAACTTTGCCGTTGCCAATGTTCCTGACTTCAATAATATGGATCAGTCAGAGGCATCAAACGGCTCAGGTAACGGGGCTATTAAAGCAGAGAATATCTTTGGTATTGTGGATTTTGATTACAGGTCAAAATATATTGGATCTTTCCTTTACAGGATTGACGGAGCAAGCCAGTTCGGTGAGGAGGAAAGATATAATCCTTATTTCAGGGTATCAGGTGCATGGCGTATATCTGAAGATGTGAGCATACCCGGTATCAATGAGCTGAAGATTCGTGCTGCCTACGGTACAGCAGGACACCGTCCGCCATGGAATGCACAGTACGAGACATTCAACATTTCAGGTGGTGTTCCTGTGATGAATGTTTACGGTAACAAGAATCTGAAACCTACAACAATCAAGGAAACGGAACTTGCATTGAATGCGGAATTCCTCGACAGGTTCTCTTTCGAATTCATATATTCAAAGACAGATGCTGAAGATCAGCACTGGCAGGTTCCCCTGGCCGCTTCGGCAGGATTCCAGTACCAGTGGCAGAACATGGGTACACTTACCTCAACATCATATGAAGCCACACTGGGAGCCCAGATTGTTAATACACGTATCTTCGGTTGGAACGCCAACATAACATGGGACCGTGTCAGGCAGACTATTACCGAGCTGAATGTTGCACCATTCACTACAGGTGCGCGTGGTAACGCAGGTGACCCGGGAGTATTCTTTATTACTGAAGGAGCCACATTCGGAACATTCTCCGGGGAGAGATTCCTGAGGTCAATGGATGAAATGGCAGAACAGATTGCACTGCTGAGCGACCCGGGTGAAAGATACGAAGGCGTTAGTCTCGATAATTTCACACTTAACAGTGACGGTTATGTTATTGAGGTTGGTACGGAAGGAACTCTTAATGAGGCACCGGTTAAACTGTACGATGAAAGCGGTAACCCGGCTACTGTTACGATAGGTGATGCTAACCCGAATTTCCGTATGGCACTGTCAAACAATTTCAGGATATGGGACTTCACGATCTATGCACTGCTGGACTGGAAAAACGGGGGCGATATATACAGCCTTACCAACCAGTGGATGTACCGCGATAACCGTTCAGCCGATATGGACCAGTTCGGAAAACCTGAGAATGAAAAGAAAGCGATTGATTATTACAAACAACTCTATAACGTGAATACCTATAATAATCACTTCGTATATGACGGTTCATACCTCAAATTACGTGAGCTGGCAATCTATTATAATGTGAACAAGGATTTGCTCGGCAGGGTGATGAACGGGTTTGTTAAGAGCCTGCGTTTTGGTTTCACAGGAAGGAACCTGCTTACCATTACCCAGTATCCCGGCTTCGATCCCGAAGTTGGTTCAACGGAAGGTAATGGTGATAACACCATACAGGCATGGGATGAGTTCTCTTATCCTAACTACAGGACCCTTTCGGGAACCATTGAGATTAAGTTTTAATGTTAAAAACTGACGTATTATGAAAAAAGTGTTAAGTAAATTATACATACTCGTTATTGCTCTGGGCTTGCTTGCAACGGCATGTGCAGACCTGGAAGTGATAAATGAAAATGCACCGGATGCCGAAAGGGCGCTTGCCAACCCGGAAGATGTGCAGGCCCTGGCAGGTGGTGCATTCCGTACATGGCATAACCAGGTACAGGAATATGAAGGAACAGCCCTTGCAATGGGTACTATGGCAGACTATATTACCTGCTCATGGGGTAACTCGGCTATGAGGGACATGTCATGGGAACCACGTATCAACTCCTTTAATAACAGCCTGACATACGCGTATTTCCCGATAATAAGGTCGCAATGGCAGTATTCATACTCACCTATTGCCTCGGTAAACCTTGTTCTGCAGAGACTTTATGACGGGATGGATTTCGGCGGAGCCGACCAGAATGCTCTGACTGAAGCATGGTGCTACTTTGTCAGCGGGGTGGCACACGGCTACCTTGGTCTTGCATTCGACCAGGCTAATATCATTCCATGGGATGCTGATATTAGCCAGCTGGAACTCGCACCATGGGATGAAGTGGTTGCTGCAGCCCTGGGTCTGCTCGATGAGGCTATTTCTATAGCTAATTCCACCAGCTTCACCATCCCTTCAAACTGGGTGGGTGGACAGACTATGACCAATGTTGATCTTGCTGCCCTGGCCAACTCGTATGCCGCAAGGATAATGGCATACCAGTCAAGGACAAAGGCTCACAATGAAGCCCTCAACTGGAACCAGATACTTACCTATGCCCAGAATGGTCATGATTTTGATTTTGAACCTGAACTGGGAGGTAACTACGGTTTTTACGACGATTACTGGGTTTACGCCAGGTACCCCGGATGGGGCAGGGTAGACCATCGTATTATTAACGAGATGGATCATGATTATCCCTCAAGGTGGCCCACCAGCGGTGTATGGCCTGACGGAGACCCGGGTCCTGCCAGTGCTGCACAGGATGCACGGCTTGAAACCGATTACGAATACCTCGCATCAAATGCTTTCCCTCCTGACAGAGGCTATTATCATTTCTCGCATTACCGTCACAGCAGGTATGACTATGTGAGTGCCGAAGTATGGTACGGAAACAAGCCCAAGCCCAGCTTCCTTGCCTGGGAAGTCAAGCTGCTTGAAGCAGAAGCTTTATACAGGACAGGTAATCCCGGCGGTGCTGCTGCTATTTTGAATGACCCTGATGGGCCGCGTAAAGTAAGGGGTGAGTGTGCTGATGTTGGTTCAGGTGATGCCAATCTTCTCAGGTATATCCTCGATGAGAAGGATATTGAATGCTTCCTGACAGGTGGCGGAATAGGTTACTATGACATGCGCAGAACAGACCGTTTGCAGCCTGCAACACTGCTTCATTTCCCCGTTCCGGCAACAGAGCTGGAGATTTCTGGTCTTGAGCATTACACTATCAATGCTGTTGCCGACGGTGTTGATGGATCTGCAGGTGACTGGTCAGGTTATGATACGAAGTAAGCGGGATATTAATTGAGAATTTAAAAAATTTTAGATATGAAAAATAAATTATTCAAATATATCTCTTTCTTTGCCGCACTTGTCATGATAATGGGTGCCTGCGAGAAATCTGATATAGATAAAGCAAACGAAGCATATGATTTCAGCAAGATCACTCCGGTAGTGCAGGGGGTTAGCGGGCCTTCAACCGTTACCCAGACTCTGACCTACGCGTATTCAGTAAGTTACTACCGCGGAGGATCAACATGGAGCTGGTCTGGCGATGGTTGCACTGTTTCACCGGTGAGTGACGATGGTCATGATATTGAAGTCACATTTCCCAATGACGGGGATGTTAGCCTGACCGTGACTGAAACCACTTTGGGTGGACTAACTTCTGACCCATTAGTGTATGACATCTTCGTGGAAACATTCTGTCCCTACCCATGGGATGAATGGGAAGGTACTTATACAGGTACGAGTGATGCTCACGCAGATGAGGTTGTATTTACCAGGACATCAAACCTGAACGAGTTCACTATTGAAGGACTTGGTGACTATCCTATTCTTTACTGGGGTGAGAACTGGACCTCGGGAGACGGTTCAGCTGTTGGTACTTTCTACTGTGGTGATACTTTAATTATACCATCACAGGTTGTAGGTAATACGGACTATCCTGATACCTATATACTTGAAGGTGGTGGTAAAGTGGATCCGGTTAACAAGACGATAACTCTTGATTTTATTCTTCGTTATACAGGAGGTGATATCGGCTGGCAGCAAACTGTCCTTACACAAACAAAGAAAGGATATACAGTTTCACAGAACAACTCTTCCAGTGCTATTATTCCAAGAAAGAAGTAAAATTAATAGTCTGACTTAATGTTTACGGGAGGGGTAAGGTAAGCTTACCCCTCCCTCTTTTATACTACCTCATCACCCTTAGTAATTTTGAGTATTCAAGGGCATGGTTGCTGTCCGTGATTCCCTGTACTGATATAAGGTAGTCAGATAAAAAATCCGAGGTGTAAAAGGTGAATTCAATAATACCATTCTCATCAGGTTTGATGGTGGGATCCCAGTATAAGGTGTTCCTGAAATCGGGTATGCGCGGATCAGCCCTGCCGCTCTCATCATAAATAAAATTATTATAGGTGTATTGCTTATCAAGAATATCCAAGGATGTTCTCATACCGGCTTCAGGATAATCTATGCCACACATATCACCTTCTTTTGAAATGATGCTGATTATGCCGTTGAATATTATCCTGCCTTTCTGGTAAGGACTTCTTGTCACATCAATCCTCTCGATAAGC
>JAZBOI010000435.1:0-5308 GCA_036351095.1 Bacteroidales bacterium
CAATAAAGCTAAAACAAACTATTCGAAGATCACTATCGGACTGGCTTCACCTGAAGAAATACTTGATCGCTCCAGCGGTGAAGTACTTAAGCCCGAGACAATAAACTACAGGACATACAAGCCTGAACGTGACGGCCTGTTCTGTGAAAGGATCTTCGGACCTGTAAAGGATTATGAATGCCATTGCGGTAAATACAAAAGAATACGTTATAAGGGTATTGTTTGTGACCGCTGTGGTGTTGAGGTAACTGAAAAGAAAGTACGGCGCGAGCGCATGGGGCACATTTCACTTGTTGTCCCGGTTGCGCATATATGGTACTTTAAATCACTGCCCAACAAAATTGGTTACCTGCTGGGTCTGCCAACGAAAAAGCTGGATTCAATTATTTATTATGAGCGTTACGTTGTTATTAACCCGGGTATAAAACAGGCAGATGGTATTAACTACCTGGACTTCCTCACCGAAGAGGAGTATCTCGATATCATCGAGAGCCTGCCAAGGGAAAACCAGTATCTTGAAGATGATGATCCCGATAAATTTATCGCGGAGATGGGAGCCGAAGCACTTCATATGCTTCTGGGCAGGCTTGACCTGGATGATATGTCATACACACTGCGTCATAAGGCTAACACTGAAACCTCACAGCAGAGGAAGAATGAGGCTCTTAAGAGACTGCAGGTGGTTGAAGCATTCAGGGTTTCAAAGAATATAAATAAACCCGAATGGATGATCATCAAGGTGGTGCCGGTTATCCCGCCTGAATTGAGGCCGCTGGTGCCTCTCGATGGCGGCCGTTTTGCCACCAGCGATCTGAATGATCTCTACCGCAGGGTAATAATAAGAAATAACAGGCTCAAGCGACTGATAGAGATCAAGGCTCCTGAAGTGATACTGAGAAATGAAAAGAGAATGTTGCAGGAGGCAGTTGATTCATTATTCGACAATTCGCGTAAGGTAAATGCAGTGAAGACCGATGCCAACCGCCCGCTCAAATCGTTGAGCGACAGCCTTAAAGGCAAGCAGGGAAGGTTCCGCCAGAACCTGCTGGGTAAAAGGGTTGACTATTCAGCCCGATCGGTGATAGTGGTAGGGCCTGAACTGAACCTCCATGAATGCGGCTTACCCAAAGATATGGCTGCTGAACTGTACAAGCCTTTTATTATAAGGAAGCTGATTGAAAGAGGGATAGTGAAAACCGTTAAGTCAGCCAAAAAGATTGTTGACAGGAAAGACCCGGTGGTATGGGATATACTCGAGAATGTGCTGAAAGGACATCCCGTATTGCTTAACAGGGCACCAACCCTTCACAGGCTGGGTATACAGGCTTTCCAGCCAAAGCTTATTGAAGGCAAGGCCATACAGCTGCATCCGCTCGTTTGTACAGCATTTAATGCCGACTTTGACGGCGACCAGATGGCAGTGCACCTGCCGCTGGGTAACGCAGCCATCCTTGAAGCACAGATACTGATGCTTGCATCACATAATATACTGAACCCGGCCAATGGTGCTCCTATTACCGTTCCTTCGCAGGATATGGTACTTGGATTGTACTATATAACAAAGGCAAGGGAAAGCACAAAGGCAGTAAATGTCAGGGGTGCAGGACTGGTGTTCTATTCACCTGAAGAGGCAACCATAGCCTATAACGAGGGTAAAGTTGATCTTCATGCCATTGTGAAGGTGAAGGTTGATGATGTAGAGGAAGGGCAGAAGATCAGTCATATAATCGAAACAACGGTAGGACGTGTTATCTTCAATGAATATGTGCCCGAGGAGGTAGGCTTTATTAACGAATTGCTGACCAAGAAATCATTGAGGGACATTATTGGTAATGTGCTTAAGAAAGCAGGTACTGCCAAGACTGCTGCTTTCCTCGATGCCATAAAAGACCTTGGTTACAATATGGCCTTCAGGGGAGGACTGTCATTCAACCTCGAGGATGTTATCATACCCGATGAGAAAGTGACCCTGGTGGATGAAGGTTACAGCCAGGTTGAGGATGTACTGTCAAATTATAATATGGGTTTCATAACCAACAATGAAAGGTATAACCAGATAATTGATATCTGGACCCATATAAATGCCAAGCTTACCACAACACTGATGAAACAGTTGTCGAGCGACAAACAGGGATTCAATTCAGTGTATATGATGCTTGACTCGGGAGCCAGGGGCTCCAAGGAACAGATACGGCAGCTGTCGGGCATGAGAGGTCTGATGGCCAAACCCCAGAAATCGGGTTCGACAGGAAGCGAGATCATTGAAAACCCCATCCTTTCGAATTTCAAGGAAGGCTTATCCGTACTGGAATATTTTATATCAACCCACGGTGCCCGTAAGGGTCTGGCAGATACAGCCCTTAAGACAGCTGATGCCGGATACCTTACCCGTCGTCTCGTCGATGTTTCACAGGATGTGATTATTGCCGAGGAAGACTGCGGAACACTGAGGGGACTGGTTGCCACGGCCATCAAGAAGAACGAAGAAGTGGTTGAGACTCTCTATGAAAGAATACTCGGGCGTACAACGGTGCACGATATTTATCACCCTCTTACCGGTGAACTGCTGGTAAACGCAGGGGTTGAACTGACGGAAGATCTGGCAAAGAAGATTGAGGGATCACCTATTGAACAGGTTGAAATAAGATCGGTGCTTACCTGTGAGTCGAAGAAAGGTGTTTGTGGTAAATGTTACGGACGTAACCTGGCCACAGGTCACATGGTGCAAAAAGGAGAATCGGTGGGTGTTATTGCTGCACAGAGTATCGGCGAGCCCGGAACACAGCTTACACTGCGTACTTTCCACGTGGGTGGCACAGCATCCAATATTACGGCCGAATCGAGTATAATTGCCCGCTATGATGGTGTTACCGAGATAGATGAACTGAGAGTGGTGGAGAAAAAGACCGATCTTGGTAAGGTCAATGTCGTTATCGGGCGACTGGGTGAGCTGAGGATAGTTGATAAGAATACAGGTATTGTGCTTACAACACATAATATACCCTACGGATCAAAACTGTACATTAACCCGGGTGACGAGATAAAGAAAGGAGACCTGATATGTGAATGGGACCCCTTCAATGCTGTAATTATTTCTGAAATAGCAGGTAAGATAGCATTCGAAAACCTTATTGAAGGTGTTACTTTCAGGGAGGAGTCTGATGAACAGACTGGCTTCAAGGAGATGGTTATTACAGAAACCAGGGACAAGACCAAGAATCCGACCATTAAGATTATCGGGGATAAGAAGGAAGTAAGCAAGGTTTACAACCTTCCCGTTGGTGCTCACCTTGTATCTACTGAAGGAAACAGGGTCATTGCCGGTGATGTACTGGTGAAGATCCCGCGTGCAGTGGGTAAATCAGGTGATATAACCGGTGGTCTGCCGAGGGTAACGGAGCTGTTTGAAGCACGTAACCCCTCAAACCCTGCCGTCGTGTCCGAAATAGACGGTGAGGTAAGTTTCGGGAAAATAAAGAGAGGTAACCGTGAGATAATTATTACATCGAAAGCCGGTGAGACCAAGAAATACCTGGTTCCCCTGTCCAAGCAGATACTGGTGCAGGAAAACGATTACGTCAGAGCCGGTATACCACTGTCAGACGGCGCCATTACACCTTCTGACATCCTTGCTATCAAGGGACCGACCAAGGTGCAGGAATATATTGTTAACGAGATACAGGAAGTCTACAGGCTGCAGGGTGTGAAAATCAATGACAAGCACTTTGAAATCATTGTGAGACAGATGATGCGCAAGGTGGAGATTATCGATCCGGGCGACACTAAATTTCTTGAAAAACAGGTGGTTGACAAGCTTGAGTTTATGGATGAGAATGACTGGATCTACGACAAGAAGGTTGTTCTTGACAAGGGCGATTCCCAGACCCTCAAGTCGGGTCAGATCGTCACTGCCCGTAAGCTCAGGGATGAGAATTCAATGCTCAAGAGGAGAGACCTGAAGATTGTTGAGGCACGCGATGCCATACCAGCAACATCGAGCCAGGTGCTCCAGGGTATTACAAAGGCAGCCCTGCAGACAAACAGCTTCTTCTCTGCAGCTTCATTCCAGGAAACAACTAAGGTACTGAATGAAGCAGCAATACTGGGCAAGGTTGATACACTTGAAGGGCTTAAGGAAAATGTCATCGTCGGACATCTTATTCCTGCAGGAACGGGCGACAGGCTTTATAATAATATTGTCGTTGGTTCAAAGGAAGAATATGAAGCCCTGGTGCGTGGTGCACAGGACCAGGAGGAAGAAGTGAAAGAAAAAGTTGAAGAAGATAAATAATAAATAATCATGGCTGAAAAACCGGGGAATCCAAACCAGATCAATATTGAGCTTAATGATGAAGTGGCCCAGGGAATATATTCAAACCTGGCAGTTATCACCCATTCGTCTTCAGAATTTGTAGTCGATTTCGTAAGAATTATGCCGGGCATTAAAAAGGCCCAGGTAAAATCGAGAGTTATTCTTACACCGGAACATGCAAAACGACTGCTGGGTGCTCTGGCTGACAATATCAAAAAGTATGAGGCCGTACACGGCAGCATTAAGGAAGTGAAAGGATCAGGACCGGTTATGCCGATGAATTTTGGCGGCCCAACGGCACAGGCCTGAGGAACTGAATAAATAAAAACCTGCCTTGAAGAGTCTTTCCTGGCAGGTTTTTTGTTGTTTAAGGCCTGGTGAGTATTTTCAGCAACTGCTGACGATAGTCCAGGTATTTTGATTACTGTTTTTGTTTTGTAACTTTGTCATCTAAGACCCTGTATATGAAAAATTCATTTAAAATATTATCCTTTCTTATTTTTATTGCTGTATTATCGGTGGGTTCATGTAAAAAACAGCCAAAGTGCGGTTGCGACGGGGACATAATTAATGAACTTGTGGGCTACCCGGTTAACATCTACCCCGATACAATAAATATGCAGGCAACCTTCTCACCTGTTGGGAATCCCTATACTACCTACTACGTTTGTAATCCATCCGATTTTATGAGTGAGTTCAAGAAATATGAATATGGTGCATATGTGCTTATAGAAGGTTATTCATACTGGAACTGTAATTATGTTATGCAATCAAGCGGTGGCTCCTACTATTCATATATGTACAAAGCCTATGATTTTCAGATGACAGATATTTACGAAGATCTCTACGGCAAATAAAACCGCACCCCTGTCCGGCCGGTGCTTCACGACTCCCTGTTTTTTCTTATCTTTCTGTGGAAAATAAAAAGCTGGTCATTATGAATATAGTGGTAATTGGTGCCGGCAGGGTTGGCACAGCCCTGGCACTGGCTTTCAA